>JACCYD010000386.1 GCA_013696695.1 Deltaproteobacteria bacterium
GCTTTTGCCCGGATCGGTCTCGGCCTCGCCCCGTTCCTCGCCGCCGGCCCCGCGGCCCGCCTCGTCGGGTTTCCCGCCTCTCACGACACCGCCACCGCGCGGCTGATGGGCCGATTCTTTGGCGTTCGGGATATCGGGCTCGGCGTGCTGGCGCTGTGGGGCCTGACTCGCCCGGAAGTGCTGCCGTTCATCCTGTTGTTCAACGCGTTCATGGACGCCGGCGACCTGGTGGCGACCGGCATCCCGCTGGTCAAGCGTCAAGGCATCGATCGCGGGGCCGCGCTATCGGCGTTGATGGCAGCGATCGGTGGATCGAGCTGGATCGCCATGTGGCTGGTCACGCGATAATCACGTCATGGCGGGCTCGGTCAGCGTAGTCCTCGTGCGGCCCGTGGTGGCGGCACTTCCCAGCGCGCATCACGCCGCGTTCTGGACGGCAACCGATCTGACACCGGAGCTGGTCAGCGACGACGAAGCGCGGATCTCACCGGCGCAGTTCTGCGTCGCGTGGGCCGAGCTCGTGCGCCTGACCAAACCGGCGATCGCGCTCGCGATCGCCGACGCGCTCCCTGCCGGTGCATTCGGCATCGTCGAGTACGTCTGTCGATCTGCACCGACGGTCCGCCAGGCATTGCTCCAATGGGTGCGATACTTGAACCTGCTCGACGATGCCGTCGTCGTTGGCCTCGCCGTCGAGGGCGATCGCGCGTGCCTGCGCGTCGAGGTCGAGAGCGAGGCGCCCGCCGGCGGTGCCCACGAGCTGTGCTTCGCGTTGGTCGCGCAGCGGGTTCGCCAGCTGTCGGCGCTGCCGTTCCGGGTGACCGCCGTCGAGTTCGTGCATCGCTGCGCTGGGGATCCGGCGATCTATCGCGCCTGGTTCGATGCGCCGGTCCGGTTCGGCGCACCGCTTAACCAGATCGTGTTTCCGAGCGCTGCGCTCGACGCGAATCTGATCTCGAGCGATCCGCAGCTGCTCGCGATCCTGACGCGGGCCGCCGACGAGCTCCAAGCTCGCGCGCCCGCCGATCCGTCGCTGCAGGCCCAGGTCGCCCGCGTGCTGCGCGATGCGCTGCGCACCGAGGAGGGGCACGTCGACCATGTCGCGAAGCGCCTCGGCCTGACCTCGCGAAGCCTGCAACGCCGGCTCAAAGAGGAGGGCACCTCGTTCAACCTCGTGCGGGAACAAACCCGCCGCGATCTGACGCAGCGCTACCTCGCCGAGAAGCTCTCGATCTCCGAGATCTCGTTCCTGGTCGGATTCTCCGAGCCGAGCGCGTTCTTCCGCGCCTTCAAGCGGTGGACCGGGATGACGCCGATCGAAGCCCGCCGCGCTGCCACGACCTGACTACGGATGAACCGTGTCGAGCTGGTCGGGGATCACGTTGCCCTGGTCGTCGAGGCACGGCACGCCGACGCCATCCTCGCCGATGCACGCCTTGGTCGCGCACGCATATGGCGTGGTCTTGGCCGCGCGCGGCTGGATGAACATCGGGTTGATCCGCCAGGTATCGCCCTCGTTGTTGTAGGCGAAGCACATCAGCTCGGTCTTGTTCCGGTTGAGCACGAACTTGTACTTGCTGTCGCGCATGAAGGAGATGTCGGTGTCCGAATCGCCGGCGGAGAACATCGCGCGCTTGTGCTCGGGCTGACGGTCGAACGCCTTCGCATCTTGTTCGCCGAAGATCACCTTGTTCACCCAGCACCGCTTGCCGTCGATGTAGCTGATCAGCGTCTGGTTGCCGTCGGGAACCTCCCCGCAGCCTTCGAAGCTATAGGTCAGGCGCCCTTCGGAATCCGTGAGCGAGCGAATGCCGATCACGTGATCCGACGGGATGCCGGTCAGCGGCGCGAGCGCACCCACCACGTCCTGCGGCGACGCCGTGATCACCCAGCGGTCGTAGCCGTTGGTCCCGAGCACGTCGACCAGATCCTGGACCTGGTCGTAGATCCGGATCCAGCCGTTGACCGTGCGCGTGCCGACGACTTGCGTCGTCCCCTGCGGCGCCGTCAGCTTCGGGACCACCGCATCGAGCGCGATCTGCGAGACCTCCGCATGCGTGTTGCCGGCGAGCAGCTGCGCGGTCCACGCGTAGGTCGGCTCGATGCGACGGAAGTTGTGGCCCGTGAAGGCGACCGCCCCGCCGCGCGTCTTGTTGTCGATGTACATCGACAGCATCTCGTCGGCGCATCCGAGGTTGGTGCTCGTCGGAAGCTTGGCCCCGGCCGGCACATCGGTGCCGCATGCGGCCGAAAGCGCCGCGGCGCCGGCGTCGGTCATGAACCCGCTCGTGACCTTCCAGTCCTGACCGGGAGGCTGCCGCACGAGATCATTCTTGATGACGTGGAACGTGACGGCGTCGCCGACGTCGTTTTTCACCACCGTGTTGTCCCAGTCCAGCAACGCGATCGGCGGCTTGTTGTGCTTGAACCCGGCGCTGTTACAGCCCTCGGAGGCGATCCACCCATCGAGCGTCTCGCGGTTGTCGCCGTACCACGCGAGGTCGGTGCGCAACGACGTCGCCGCACAGGTGGTGTGCGAGGCAGCGGTCGTGGAGGTGAAATCGGGGGACTCGGCAGCGCAGGCACCGAGCAGGGTCAGGGACAGGATCTTGACGTTTGACATGTCCAGTACATCGCAGCTCGCGAGGTGACGCCGACATGCTGGCGGCGTGAGCATCGCGTGAGCTCGGCGCGAAAATCGCCCTAGGCGCGCGCGGTCAGTCCTCTGTCACGCACGACCACTGCTGCCGCGCGCGCTCCGCGATACGCGTGGTTCATGACCCTCGCGACCTACGACAGCCATCCGACCTGGCGCGCCTATCAGGCCCACTTTCCCGAGGCGCTGCGGTGCACGCCGGAGACCACGCCGCGCGAGGAGTACTGGCGGTGGCGCGGCCTCGACGTGCACCTCGATCGCCTCGCCGTCCCCGACGCCAAGCTCAAGATCATCGTGCTCCACGGGGCCGGTGCGTACGGCCGCGTGATGGCGCCCGC
>JACCYD010000900.1 GCA_013696695.1 Deltaproteobacteria bacterium
CTCGAGCTCCGCGTCGTCGAGGGCCTTGGGGAAGCCCTCCGAAGCGCGATCTGCAAGGCTGCTCGCTAGGGCGGTGAGTCGGCGGCTGAGTCGCGAGTCGCCCAGGTCAGCGTCGGCAAGCTCGATAACTAGCGGTTGGATGACGTGCGCGCGGCGGGCCATGCCGAGACGGGATCACGGCGCTCTGACATGTGTAGAATCAACAGAGCTCAGCTAGATCATGATCGAGCTACGTGAACGAAATCGTCGAAGGCGCGCACACCTTCGTCGTCGAGCGCTGGCCCGCAAATTCCTCGTTCCACACGGTCCACGGTAGCCGAGCCGCTCAATCGTAGCGCGCGCCCAGCACGAGGCCCTTCCGCCAGCCCGTTTTCGGCGGCGCGATCGGAGTCGACACCACGTCATCGAACGACACCGACGCGCTGCGGTCCCCTTCCACGCCGCTTACCACGCGTCCGCCCGCGCCCACGAGGTGCAGCGCTCCGTCCACGTCTTCCGGCTCGGACGACGCCGGACTCACGCCCGTCGCGGCGATCGCCTTCCAAAGCTTCTTGTCCGCGCGCAGCGTCTCGAGCGTTTCCTCAGCCTCGCGAAGCGCCTTGGCCGTCACCTTCACGTCCTTGCCTGGCTCGTTCTGATCGCGGCCCTGCAGGGCCACGGCCACGATCACGCCGATCACGACGTCGTAGCTCGCGTCGTCGTCCGAGGCGAGGTCGACGTAGCCGCACGGCACCGCCGTCGCTCGCCGCGCCCCTTGCGCGTCGCACAACTTCGCGCACGCGACGAGGCTGTCGAGCGAGGAAGCGCTGAAGCGTCGGCCCACGATCAGCACGCCGCGCGCATCCGCATCGAAGCCAGGCCTCCCGTGGACCGCAAAGCCGTCGAGCGGTCCAGCGGCGCGCCTCGCTTTGGCGGCTCCGCGCTTCGAAGGCTTCGCGTTCTTCGTCCCGTTTGCCTTGCTCGTGGTTTTGCCCCCGCCACCGAGGATGCGCTCGAGCAGCTCCCTTTCCGCGCGCGTGCCCTTGCCGAGTCGCGCGATCGCATATTCCGTCAGCGTGACCGGCTGCTTCTCTGCACGCTTCGATAGGGCCGGCGTGATCTTGATCGTCGTACGCAGGCTGCTCTTGCCACGCGTGTGCAGCGTTTGCTTCGCGATCGGCGCGCCTCTTTCGAGGAGCAGCTCTGCCATCGCGACATCGCCCCGGGAGATCGCATGCACCAGCGCCGGAATCGCGTATTCCTGGTCGGCCGCGCTCGCGCCTGCATCGAGCAGCCGCTTCACGACGTCCACGGATTGGTAGCGTGCGGCATCGGCAACTGCGCCGCGCGCCTTCGCCGAGCAGCCGAGCTCGAGCAACCGCTCGACCCAGAGAAGCGCCTGCTCTGGGGGCAGGGAGGACATAACCTGTGACAGCCCGTCCGCTTTTTCTTCGTCGCCCAGCTCCGCGCCAACGTCGAGGGCCATGGCCAGTCGCTCGAATCGCGGGGCCTGCATGCGGAGCCAGTTTTCCTGGCGCACACCGTGGCGCAGGAGCGCCGCGAACACCGGCAGATCGACGTCCCGGTTTAACGCGTCCGGGGCGGCCTCGCTCCTCACGTCGATCACGCATCGCTCTATCAGCCGCTCGAGGATCGCCAAATCGGCCTGCTGCTCCGCCTCACTCGGGGTGTGGAGCGACGCCGCGAGCTCGACCGTCCGGCCCTGCCAGATCCCTCGCGGAAGCTCGTTGCGCGCCGGCGCGTGCGCAAACGCGGCCAGCAGCTTGCGATGCGGCTGCTTCCATACGTCTGCGCTCAGCAGCGCGTCCACGAGCGGCAGCGGCGCGTGTAGCCAGACCGCGTGATGCAGCGCCGTTCCCACGTCCTCATCGACGATGGGATCAGCTCCGCGCGCGAGCAGCATCCGCGTCGCCTCGGTGCTTCCGCCGCACACGGCATAGAGCAGCGGAGTCGGCGGGTGTCGCTCGCCAGCCTTTTTTGGACGGCCCTCGATCGGCGCGCCCGCGCGCAGGCAAGCCTCCGCCACGTCGACGAACCCCGCGTACGCCGCGGCCGCGAGCACGGAGAGGTGCTGACTCCACGTATCCGCGAACGCCGTCAGATCTGCGCCGCGCTCGATCAACAGCATCGCAGCGGCGCGCTGTCGATGGAGCAGCGCGAACATCAATGGTGTCCACTCGATCGTGCCGGGCTCGTAGCTCTCGTCTTGCGCCGGCTCGAATCGCTGAGAGTCTGGCTTGCCGGGGTCCGTCGAGCGGGCGTCGGTCGAGATCCCGCTCGCGAGGAAGCGAGACAGGGCCTCGACGTCACCGCGTGCGGAGGCTGCGAAGATGTCGTCGTCGGCGGACGCGGGGAGGCGTGATGGCATGGGGTTCCCAAAGAGGAGGGTGATGGTCCGTCCTACGGCGACCACGTGCATTCTTTCCTACTTCGAGACGAACCACCCGCGAGACGCTCGCTCACCCTGGCGCCGCCCGCGAATCCGTGCAGAACGCTCGTTCCACAAGGAGACGACCACGAGCCTCATCTTCTGTCGAGAACAGCGCTGATCAGAGGTGCTGGTAGCCGAACAGGACGCCGATTCCAGTGATCCTCGCCGACTCGCCGCCCTCGCTATAGAACCCCGGGATGAGCTCGAGCGAGAGGTTCAGCGTGTTCTCGCCGCCGACGCTCAGCGAGCAACCTGCGCGAAGATCGAATCCGAACCCGTCGATTCGCTCGGCGCGGGAACCGTCCGACACACCGAAGCCGGTAAACCCGACGCCACCTCCGAACCACACCTGATCGGTTAGCCAGTACTGGAGCGCGGGCCCCAAAAAAACGTGAGTTACGGACACGTCGTTTTCACTCAGTCCGACAGCGGCGATGCGACCGGTGATCGCAAGCTGCGGGTTGATCCAACCACCGACGGCGAATGAGAGACTCGTGCCGAGATCGGACGTTTCAGATTCGCTATCCGCCGAGAAGTTGAGCCAGCCGACGCCGAGACCGACCTCGACCGTCATCGAGCGGTGGAGCGTCTGCACCGGCGCCGGCGCGAGGACCGGGCCCGGGGGTGCAGGAGCCGGCGCAAGTGCAGGGGCCGGCGCAGGTGCTGTAACCAACACAGGTGGTGGACGCGGCGCGGGCGCCGGCGTCGGTTCAGCAACCGGCTCTGGTTCTTGCGGGACCTCGTCAGCCCTCGCTCCGCCCTATCCACTCACGACCACCACAAGACACACGACCGAACTGAAACGGGACATCCTGTTTCAGTAGAGTGGCGGCGTCGATCGTACTAGTACCCGAAAGGGTCAGCTGCGCGCGACGGTCGACTGTCGATCGCCGATCGCGCTCGCACGCTGTCGAGCTCGCGCGCGCCGCTTCAAGCCTGGCGAGCTCGTTCCGCACTAGCAGGTTCGGACGCGTTCGATGTCACAGTTGAACGATCGACCGCGCGCTATGCAGAAGCATTCGAGCCCACACGGCGCCTGATGTTGCGGGGTGTGCGCGGCGCTTCGTTTCGCGCTTGAGGACGTAGACGAGGCGAGAAGGAGAGATCACGTCGTCAGTAAAGCGAGTCCCGGGCGAATTCCCCGCGCTGGACCAAGCCGAAAGCGATGCGTTGTTCGTCGTAAGAGCGCAAAACAATCTGCCCGGTCATGTTGCAGCGGGTTTCTCGCAGGGGGTGAGCTCAGGCGATTCGATGCGCGGCCTTCCGTTTTGCGCGTAGGGTGGGAGTTGCTCGGCGATCGCTCGCCGACTCTCTGACCTCGAGCCGATTGGAAACTTGCCAAACACCTCACCCACGCGACCCTGCTGCCGGATGAGTGGGTCGAGGATCGCAGCCGCCTCCTCGCGGGCGCGGCGCCGGACGTCGTTTGGGATTGGAACATCGAGACGAACCACGTGTGGTGGAGTCGCAATTTGGAGGCGCGGTTGGGCTACGCGGTGGTGGAGGTGTGTCCGACCATCGAGTGGTGGTTCGAACGCATTCACGCGGCGGACGTCGCGCGTGTGCGACACGTCCTGACCGAGTCGCTCGCCGGCGACGAGGGCTCGGCGTCCGCCGAGTATCGGTTCCTCCGGACCGACGGTACGTACGCGACCATCCTCGGTCGTTTGGCGATCGCGCGACGCGAGGGGAAGGCGGTGCGCGCGGTCGGCATCACGGAGCGCCAACGAACCGAGCAGACGCTGCGTGAGCTCGAGCAGCGTCACCGGCAAATTCTCGACGCGATCACCGACTGTGTGCTCGTCAAGGGACCTCATTCGAAAATCGTGTGGGCCAACAAGGCATTCCGCGAGAGCTACGGCATGACGAACGAGACGCTGCAAGGACTCATCGACGCGCCGTTCAGCGAGCCTGACAACACGATCCAGTACATCCAGGACGACGCCCAGGTGTTCGATACCGGGGTAACGCTCGACATCCCCGACGAGCCGATGACGCGTCACGACGGTCATGTCCTTCGCGTTCACACGGTGAAGTCCGCGATCTTCAACGACGATGGAAACGT
>JACCYD010000975.1 GCA_013696695.1 Deltaproteobacteria bacterium
GATCCTCGACGCGGTGCACAACCTGCCTGGTTTTCTCCTCGGCAAGGAGAACTCGGAGTTCGAGAGCACGTTTCGCGGGGACTATCTCGAACCGCTCGTCGAACGCTACCCGGATCTCGCGGGCCTACTGGACCGGTGTCCACGGTAGCGGCTGTGAGCCCGATGAGGTTCAAGCTCGACGCGCACGATCGGTGGGTCTGCATCGCTTGTCGCTGGTCCGCGAAGTTCCCGTTGATCGACGACACGGAGAAGGACAAGCCCTCGTACGCCTGTCCGACCTGCAGGAAGCGCATGAAGTGGACGGGGACGGCGTTCCGTCCACCGCGACGGGACGACGACGAGGCATGGCAAGTGGTCGAGCGGATCCTGGCCGCCGGGTTCCGCTACCGCTCGACGCAGAATCGCCGTCGATTTCCGAGAAAGCTTCGCGAGCTGAAGGCCTGGTTCGAGGAACAAGACCGGCCGGTCGAGTGGTTGCCCGAGCGAGTGCTATCGGTCGCCAAGACCGCCGACGGGCATCACGTGGTGCGCGCGGGACGGCGAGTCCTTCACGAGGGCGAGGACGTCCTCGTCCACCACGATGGTCGATGGCGCGCGGCCCAGGTGAGACTCTCCACCTGCGGCACGCCCTTGTACGCCGCGATCCTGCTCCTCGCCCGCAAGGTCCTACCCATCACCGTCCGCACGCGGCTGCTCATCTCGAAGCGGCGGCCGTGACCTCGATGGTAGCCTAACCTCAAAGCCGCGGAAACGAGCCCGTTCAAGTCGGCTTGAACGCCACCGCGGCCGAGTCGTCGGACGAGCAGGACGATCAACAGCGGCGAGCGTGTCACGGCTCGGCGATCGTTGATCTGAGGGTCCGTTACGGGGTAAACGGACATCGCGGTGCACCGCAACGTGCTCAGGGCTGGGAGCGTGGCAGGAGTACTGGGAGCGCTTGTGATGGGCTGGTTCTGGAACTCGGCAAAGGGCGGCGCGTGGGACCTGTCCTCGGTCGAGCGCCCGTGGCCGCCTGGCGCGACCGCCATCTACGCCCACATCTCCGAGCACGTCTCGCCTGGAATGCAGGGCCTCACAGAGGGCGGCGAGCGGCTGCCCGACGAGAAGGACGACGGGGCAGTCAAGTGGGCCGCTGGCGCCATGGACGGGGTGTTCGGTCATCACGGAGGGGGCGGATCGGAGAAGAGCCGCGCGAAGGTGTTGCATCGAGCCATCGGCGTCGTCCTGAAGGACGCGACGCCGGTCAAGCTCGGGAAGCTCTACGAGCAGCTTCTCCAGGACGGCGTGCTCGACACGATCGATCCCTTGCTCGAGTTGATCGTCGGCGATCGCGACCTTGACGCGAGACGAATGGAGGAGCTGGCGGTCTGGCTCGCCACCCGCGCGCCCGATCGCGAGCCGGTAAAGTTTGCGATCGCCGTCCTTGGAGTGATCCGCGACGAAGACCACAGCGATCTCATCGCGACGCTCGGCCGGCACGAGGAGTTCACCTTGTACGCTGCCTTAGCGCTCTCGAACCGCGCTGGCGGTGATGCCGAGCGCAAGCTGTTCGAGCTTGCGCAGCATGTGGACGGCTGGGGTCGCATCCACATCGTCAAGCGATTGGCTGGGACGAGCGATCCCGCCATCAAGACGTGGATGCTCCGCGAGGGCTTCAAGAACTCAATCATGTACGAATACCTCGCGTACACGTGCGCGACGGTTGGTGGACTCCGCGGTGAACTCGAGAGGGAGAGCGTCGACCCGGCCGTGCTCGCTGGCGCTGGCGACATCATCCAAGCGCTCATCGCGGGTGGTCCTGCCCAGGACATGGACGACTACGCCGACGGCGCCGTCGTCGTCGAACGATATCTGCACCACCTCGGCTCCGATCCGAAGGAGGTCGGGCAGCTCATCGCCGCGAACTCGATCCAACGATTCCTCGATGACACATCGGACTGGAAGGCTCGCGAGACGAGAGGATGGACGCCGACCGTGCGAACCAGCCTGCGCGAGCGGATCGTGGCGATCAGAGCGTTGCCGCAATGGAAAGAGCGCGTGACCGCTGGCCTTGCGTCGAAGGATCCGAACACCTTCGGCCAGGCAGACGAGGCAGCCAAGGCTCTCGGCATCGACACATGGGGTCACCACTTCGCACGCCTCGAGTCGGGTGACGGCGACGGTTGGTACTTCGTGATGCGGACCGACGATCCTGGCCGGATCGACCGGGTGATCTCCCTCGCCGAGCGATTGATCCCCCTGGACAAGATCTCCACGGGGCCGGCCGAGGAGACCGGACTCGGCCGCGAGTGGGCGGACCATAGCCACCTTGATTTTGTTCTCCAGGACCTTCGGCGGTTTCCCGGCAAAGGCTGGCCGCTGATCCGCACAGGTATCCGCAGCCCCGTCATCCGCAATCGCCACATGGCGCTGAGGGCGCTCTCGGCCTGGGGGAAGGCGAGGTGGCCCTCAACCGCAGAGGCGCTCTTGACGAGCACGCTGAAGGACGAGCCGACCAAAGAGGTGCGGGACGAGATCGATCTCGTGCTCGCGGGTAAGCAGCTCGAGGATCCAAAAATCGACCTCGAAGGGCAGTAGCCTCCATGAGTGCTGCTGCCTCGAGACAGGATTGCTGCGCAGCCTTCAGTGGAGATTCGGCTCGCAGCACTTCTTGAACTTGAGCCCGCTGCCGCACGAGCACGGGTCGTTCCGCCCGACCTTCGGCGACCCCCGCCGGATAGGCGTTGCGGTCGCAGGTCGTCGCGCGTCTCGCCAGTAATCGTGGATCCGAACG
>JACCYD010001044.1 GCA_013696695.1 Deltaproteobacteria bacterium
GTGTGGAGCTGACGCCATTACCGATCGCCTGCGCGCAGCCGCGGTTCGCCGCGCGCTCGCCCCGCGCGCTCGAGCTGCTGGCGCACGAAGCCTGGCTCGAGGGTTGCCTCAACGAGGGTGCCGCCGCCGAGGAAGCTCGGCTCGCGGCGGAGGATGCCGAGGGCGCGGTCTCGCACATGCTGGCGACGATCGCGCGCGACGAGCACCGGCATGCCGAGCTGTCGTGGGCCGTCCTCGCGTGGCTGTTCGAGGTCGCGCCGGCGACCCGCCGTGCGGTCGCCGGAGCGCCGGTGCTCCAGCCGAACGTCATCGAGCCCCCGGTCGATCGCGCGGTGGTCCGTCGCGGGGTGCCCGCGTCGCAGATCACCGCCGCCGCACGTAGCCACGCGGAGACCGAGGCTCGCGTGCGGTTGCGCACCCTCGCAGCCTGACAACCAGGCGCTGACCGCCGGTGGACAGCACGCTGACAGTGTCCGTGCCGGGTCACGCCTTCCCCGAAACCTAGGATGGACAGTGTCCGTCAGGCGACGGTGGCGTGAATCGTGTCGAGGATGACGCGCGCGCGTTCAGCCCAGGTGTGGCGATGTGCGGCCTCCCAGCGAGCGCGATGGAGCCCGTCGTCGAACCGGCGATCGCGCAACCCCTCGAGCGCAGTCACCAGCGTTTCGGGGCCCTCGCACGTCGTGACGAGCGACCCGGCGAGCTCCTCGATCTGGGGACAGCCGGGCGTCGCGAGCATGGGATGGCCGGCGGCGAGGTGGGTGAACAACCGGGTCGGACTGCCCGACGCGTTCGTGATGCGGTCGCTGTACGGCATCACCGCAACATCGAGCAGCGTCGCGTAGCGAACCAGATCGCGATAGGGCCGCGGCCCCTCGAACCGGCAGCGCGGGTGCTGCTCGAGCCACCGCAGATGGAACCGATCGCCGGGCGCTAGCTCGGCCTCTTCGATGCCGCCGACGAAGCGCCAGCTCAGCCACGGCGTGGCATCGACGACCTGGCGCAACCAGTCGAGACGCAGGCGGCTCGACAGCGAACCGAGCACGCCCGCGATCGGCAGGGAGCGCTCCGCTGGTTCATCGCGCCGGAGGTGCGGCCGCGGCACGTCCGCGGGGATCATGTCGGCGGGTACCCCGTTCGGCACCACGATCACGCGATCGCGCGACAGCCCGTGGCGCTCGCAGAGCGTCTCCGCGAGTGCGTTCGAGACCGCAAACACGGCGCGGCAACCGTCGACGATCCGACGTTCCGCGGCGAGCACGCGCGCCGACGCCCACGCGTATTCGGTGAAGTCGTCGATCGCGTGATAGAAGCGCGGCCCCGACATCGAGGCCACGAGGTCGGCTTGATCGGGAGAGGTCGCCAACACGGCGCGCCGGCTGGTCAGGCGTGGCGAGCCTGCCGCGCGAGATGGCCAGCCACCGCGCACCGCGGAGCCCGCCGCGACGGCGAGTCCTGCGGCGGTGACGAGCGCGAGGCTCTTCGCGATCACCCGTCCTGCGGGTGTCGCGATCCTCCCGGTGGTCGGACGCAACAACCGCTCGCCCAGCATGCTCGCGATCGGCGATCGCCACGGCACCCGGCTGACCGGCATCGTGACCTCGATCGCGGCGACCAGCTCGCGCACGACGACATCCTCGCGCTGGATCGCGAGGATCGAGCTCACCGGCACTCATCCTCCAACGTCACGCGATCCACGGGCCAGCCTAGGTGGTCGCGGGGTCCAACACAACTCCCCCTCGCAAATCCACCTCGCAACCCGCGCCCGGAGTCGTATGCTCGTAGGCGTGCGTTGGCCTCTCCTTGCCCTGTTGTTTGTCGTCACCACCGCTGACGCCCAGCCCGCCAAGAAGCCCGCGTTCGTGCCGATCAAGGTCACGTACGACGCGGAGCATCTCGATCTCGACAAGCGCACGCTGCAGTTCAAGGTGGGTCGCCCGGCCGACACCGCGGATCTCACCGTCATCGGCGAGGATGGTAAGGATCTCTCGAAGGTCTCGCTCCCGATCACCGGGAAGCCAGCGGACACCTGGATCCCGATCACCTGGACGCAGCCCGCTAACACGCGCGTCATGATCCTCAAGCTGCGCGTCGCCTCGGAAGATGGCGTGGCGCAAAACGTCGAGCTGATCCCGTGGTCGGTCGCGGTCGATCACGAAGACGTCAACTTCGCGAGCGACAGCGCGAAGCTCGAGGCCGGCGAGACGGCGAAGCTCGATGCCAGCCTCGGCAAGATCGCCGAGATCGTGAAGCGCAGCGATCGCTTCCTCAAGATGCGGCTCTACATCGCCGGTCACACCGACACCGTCGGCCCGAACGCGAAGAACCGGAAGCTGTCGATCGATCGCGCCGTCGCGATCGGCAAGTATTTCCGCAGCAAGGGCCTCGCGATCCCGGTGACGACCGCCGGCTTTGGCGAGGAAGTTCTCAAGGTCAAGACCGCTGACAACACCGACGAGCGCGCGAATCGCCGCGCCGATTACGTGCTCGGTCCCGCCGCCGGGACGCCGCCGTTCAAGGGCCCGTACCTCAAGGTGCGCGTCGGCTGGACTCCACTGCCGTAACCGTCACTTCTTCGCGGCGGCCTTCTTCAAGATCTCGACGTTCTTGCACGCCGGCTCGCTGCCGAGCTTGCACGCCTTCTCGAGCGAGGTCAGCGCGAGCGCCGGGTCCTTCGCCGTGCCCTTGCCCTCGTACTGCATGATGCCGAGCTCGGTGCAGCCCTTCGCCTCGTCGAGGTCGCACGACTTCTTGAAGTTCGCGTACGCCGGCTTGAGATCCGCAGTGACGCCCTCGCCGAGGCGGTACACGTTGCCGAGGTTGAAGCAGCCGAGGCCGTTCTTCATCCCGCACGCGCGCTCGTAAAAGGCGCGCGCCTTCTTGTGATCGACCGCGGTCGCACCCTCTTTGCCTTCGGACCACGCCGTGCCGCAGTTGTTGCACGCGCGGCTGCTCTTGGCGGTGCACGCCTTCTCGAGGAAGCCGAGGCTCTTCGCGGCGTCCTTCTCGCGATAGCTATCAGCGAGGGCTTCGCACTTGGGAGCCTTGCCGGCGTTGCACGCCTTGACGTCGGCGGCCTCGTCGGCATGTGCGGCAGCAGTCAGGGCAATCAACACGAATGCGATGCGATGCATGGCCCGATTGTGCCACGACCGACTGCCCGTTCGAGCGGGCAGTTCATCCTGCTGTTCGAGCGCACCGACGACGCGAAGGCGGGGTGCGTGTTTCCTCAGCCGAGCTCGACGATCTCGAGCATGCGCGCCTTACCGGCGATCTTGAGCTCGACCTCGTCACCGACCCGCTTGCCCACGAGCGCGCGACCGAGCGGCGACGCCGGCGTGATCACCTGGACGTCTCCGGCGAGGACGCTGCCGCCACCCGCC
>JACCYD010001078.1 GCA_013696695.1 Deltaproteobacteria bacterium
CGTCGGATCATTGACGTGTTGCAGGACGACACCGGTGAGCACGATGACCGAAGAGCTCGGCAGCGTCAGATCGATGCGGACGTTGGTTCCGACCGCCGGCGGGTTCGTCGCCTTGAGGAACATCGACCCGCGACTGAGGTCACGCTGGTAGATGGTCGCCAGCTGCTGCCACGAGGCGCAACGGAGCTTGATCGACAGTGCGCCCGCGGCCATTCGATACCCGCGAGATCATAGGCGTTCAGGGTTCGCGAGGCAATGACCGGTACCGGGCGAGTACGCGCTCGTGGCGTTCTTTGATTCGCGCGAGATAACCGGCTTCGCGGGTGCGGTGGAGCGACTCGTGAGCGAGCTGCGCCAGGCGCTCGACCACACCCTCGATGTCTTCCAGCGGTTTGTGGACGAATCCGACCACGCCCAGATCGGCCGCATCCGCAGCGAGATCAGCATCGTGGACCGAGGTCATCAGAAACGCCGGGATCCCCGGGACGCGGTCGCGCAGGCGGCGGATGGATTCGAGACCGTCGATTCCGGGCAGCTGCGCGGCGACCAGGGCCAGGTCGAGCCCGGTGCTGGCGGCGAGCGCCTCGGCCTCGCGGACCGCTTCTTCGCCCGTGACATAGGCAAACGTGGCGATGCCGGCGGTCTCGAGCAGGTCGGCGAGATCGTCCGCGACGCTCCGATCATGCTCGATCAGCAGGATCGCCGGCCCGCGCGCCTCGGCGGGGGGGACCATGGGGACCTCGCCGCTGCGAGCGTGCGCGAGTGCGTCCTCGGCGTCGATCGTTCGTCGCTCGGTGCGAATCAGATCCTTCAACAAGTCCTCGACCATCGTGCGCTGCTGCGAAAACGTGGTGAGCTCGCGCGCGCGATCCCACTGGCGCAGGCAGATCCGCTGGACCACGTTGCGGGAGGTCGCGGTGCCCTCGTGGCCGAGGTCGATGACGTCGGCGGCGCCGGCACGGAAACACGTGATCACCATCTGGGCCGAGGCGCCATCGGTGACCACCACCGGAAGCGAGCTCGGGACGGCAACCAGCACGCGGCGAATCAGCTCACCGGAATTCCGCAGATCCTCGATTTCTCCGCCCGACATGTCGCGCAGATCGAGGAGCAGCGCGGGTGGCGAGTCGTGCTTGCGAACGAGCTCGACCGCGGTGCCGACGTCGTCGACGATCGTGACCTCGATGCCCGCGCTCCCGAGGCGATCCATCAGACCGCGCAATTGTCCGCTCGGTCCGTCGGGCGCGATCAGGATCGCGGCGTGCTCCATCGACACGACGATAGCCGAAACGGGTAGATTCGAGTGACGACCATGACCGAGCGACATCTCTTCCTGCGCGCATGCCGCCGCGAACCCGTCGAGCGCACGCCGATCTGGATGATGCGCCAGGCCGGTCGCTATTTGCCCTCCTATCGCGCCACCCGGGAGCGCGCCGGTTCGTTCCTCGCGCTGTGCCGCAATCCCGATCTCGCGTGCGAGGTCACTCTCCAGCCGATCGATCAGCTCGACTTCGATGCCGCGATCCTGTTCTCCGACATCCTGATCACGCTTCCTCCGATGGGGCTCGAGGTCGCGTTCCCCGAGTCGGGGCCGAAGATCGCGACACCGCTGCGCACGCGCGCAGCGATCGATGCGCTGGCCGTCCCGGATCCCGAGGCCGAGCTGCCGTACGTGATGGAGTCGATCCGGGTGATCAAGAAGGCGCTTGCCGATCGCGTGCCGCTGATCGGCTTCGCCGGCGCACCGCTGACGATGTTGACCTACGCCGTCGAAGGCGCCGGGTCGAAGGATTACCCGCACACCAAGAAGCTGCTCTACGGCGATCCGGAATCCGCACACGTGTTGCTCGACAAGATCGCGCGCACCACCGCCGTGTACCTCGAAGCGCAGATCGCCGCCGGCGTCGATGCCGTGCAGTTGTTCGATAGCTGGGGCGCGATCGTGTCACCCGGCGATTTCCGCGAGTACCCGCTGCGCTACGCGAAGCGCGTGATCGAGCTGCTACGCGCGTCGCCGACGTTCGCCAAGCGGAGCGTGCCGATCATCTACTTCGTGAACGGCTGCGCGCCGTATCTCGACGACTACGCATCGAGCGGCGCCGACGTGCTCGGCGTCGACTGGCGGATCGGCATCGATGTCGTGCGCCGGCGCGTCGGTGATGGCGTGGCGCTGCAGGGCAACCTCGATCCCGGTGCGCTGTTCGCGAGCCCGGCGGAGATTCGCACGCGCGTCGCCGACATCCTCGGGCGCGCGGGCAACACCGGCCATATCTTCAACCTCGGCCACGGCGTGCTACCGGAGACCAACCCGGAGCACGTGCGGGCGATGATCACGGCCGTTCGCGAGCTGTCGGCTCGGCCCCCGGCGTAACCGATGCGGGTCGCGATCGTCGGTGGCGGGCTCGGTGGCCTCGCGGTGGCGCGGACGCTGGTCGCCGCCGGGATCGACGCGCATGTTCTCGAGGCGTCGTCGCGTGCCGGCGGCGTGCTCGGCACCAGCCAGGCCGACGGCTTCGTCCGCGAGCACGCCGCGAGCTCGTTTCTCGGCGGCCCATCGCGTGGCGCACTCGCGCTGTGCAGCGAGCTCGGCGTCGAGGTCGAGAAAGCCTCGCCGCGGGCGAAGCGGCGCTGGATCTATCTCGACGGCAAGCTCCGCGCGCTGCCTGCAAATCCCCTCGAGCTCGTGCGCAGCGATCTGCTGACCTGGCGCGGCAAGCTCG
>JACCYD010001136.1 GCA_013696695.1 Deltaproteobacteria bacterium
TGCCCGCGTCGGGCCACGCGTCGTCGATGCTGCGGGTGCCGTGGGTGATCGCGGACACCGTGCCCGACGGTCCGCTGACGCGCGACGCGCACACGGTCAAGGAGCTGCTCACCGATCCCGAGCGCACGGCGACGGTGATGGTGACGCTCGCGGAAGAGATGCCGGTCAACGAGGCGATCGAGCTCGAGACCAAGCTGACCGCACTCGGCATCGTTCCGCAGCACTTCGTCGCGAACCAGATCTATCCCGATCACTTCCCCCCAGGGTCACCGGTGGAGAAGGTGCTCGACGAGCTGCTCGCCGCAGATCCGAGAGCCGCACCACTCGCTCAGGTCGCCGCGCACGCGAGCCTCGCGCGCGATCGCCGATCGCTCAACGCGCGCTATCTCGACGAGCTCCGCAAACGTGCGAAGGCGCCGCTCGTCGAGTTGCCGATGTTGTTCGCACAGCGCCTCGAGATGCAGCACATTCAGATGCTCGGCCAGCAGCTCGTCGCGTCGATGAAATCGTGATCGGCGCGCTATTCGCCGGCGGCGCTCTATTCGCCTGCGGCACGCATGGGGAACAGCGGCTCGCCGTGGATCTCGAGCCGGTAGACGCTGTTCTCGGTCTCGACGTAGATCATCTTGCCGCCGGGCTCGCCGAGCACGCGCTTCACCGGCGTCGTGATCATGCGGTGGCCATGCGGATCGCGAAAGATCACCATGCCGCGTCCGATGTACGGATAGCTGATCAAATAGCCCGTATAGAGACGGCCACTCGCCCCCGAGGGGCGCTCCGTCCCGAGCTCTCGAATTTTGCGGGCTGTAACGCTGACCATGGGGCCGCTACTCGTAGTGTAAAAGACAGACACCCCGGCGTCACCCTCTTTGCGGGATGTTGGGTGAACGATGGGTGAGTCACCAGTCGAAGCACTGTACGAACAGGTGCGCGCCGCAGTCCCGGTCGCAGCCGACCACGCGCCTCCGACACTGCTCCAGGTATTCCCCGGGATTCGGGTGCTTGCACTGCGAACACCCACGCTCCCGCCGGCTGCCCACACCAACGTCTACCTGGTCGGGCCAGACGCAGGGCCGGTCGCGGTGGTCGATCCCGGCAGTCCGTACCGAGATCAGCAGACGGTGCTGGATGAAGTTATCGGCGGCGTCGGCATCTCGCGCGTGCTGCTCACCCATCACCACGGCGATCACGTGGGCGGTGCCGCGGCCCTCGCGGAGCGCTGGCAGGTTCCGATCGCCGCGCACCCGCGCACCGCGGAGCGCCTCGCGGGCGTGGTCGAGGTGACGCAGCTCCTGGAGGATGGCGAGGTCGCTTTCTCCTGGCAAGCCGGCGGCGCGACCTGCGTGTTCACGCCGGGGCACGCCGACGGCCATCTCTGTTTCGAGATCGGCGGCGCGACGATCGCCGGCGACATGGTGGCAGGGCTCGGCACGATCCTGATCGATCCGAGCGAGGGCGACATGGCGCTCTATCTCGAATCGCTCGAGCGACTACGCGCGCGTCCGCAGTCGATGATCTTGCCCGCGCATGGTCCGCCGATTCCGGACGGCCACGCGAAGCTGACCGAGTATCTCGTACACCGTCGGATGCGCGAGCAACGCGTGCTCGACGCGGTGCCGACCGGCGGCGGGAGTGCAATGATCGATGATCTCGTCGCCACCGCCTACAGCGATACGCCGCGCGTGTTGTGGCCACTCGCCGAACGGTCACTGCGTGCGCATCTCGTCAAGCTGCTCCGCGAGGGTCGGGTACGCGAGACCCTTGGTCGCTGGTCGAGGTGAGTGGTTGGCTGCGTGGCGATGCCCCGGCGGTGCCGCTATAATGCGGCCGCAGTGGGGCTGACATTCGATGGCTTGGCCGAGGTGACCGTCGCGCGCGACTTGCTGCGCCGATGGTGGGGCCTCGATCTCGGTCTCTCCGAGCCCGATGGCGGCGGCTACGTCCGCACGTCGCACGCGACCTGCGAGTCGGTGCGCGGCGTCGCCGGCCCTGCGTGCGATGCCGCGCTTCGCGAGATCGCGGCGGGTTTCGCGAAGACCAAGCGCACGCTCATCGAGCGCACGGCGGCGGTCGTCCAGCGCTGCCATGCGGGTCTGACGATCGTGGCCGCGCCGGGCTATGGCGACGCCGGCCTCGCAGGCGTGGTC
>JACCYD010001139.1 GCA_013696695.1 Deltaproteobacteria bacterium
GCTGACCATCGTCCAGTAGGCCCAGGCGAACGGCCCGAAGGCGCGGTTCATGAAGGCGAACTGCTCGAACGGGTTCCCCGAGTACCAGGCGATGAAGAACTCGGTGGCGTAGGCGAAGCCGACCATCGTGCCGGTCGCCAGCGTGATCTTGCACATCGACTCGATGTGCGACTCGGTGATGATGTGCTTGAGGCCGAACAGCGCGCGGGCGGGGACGAGCAGGGTCATCACCATCGCGAAGCCGCTGAAGATGGCGCCGGCCACGAAGTAGGGCGGGAAGATCGTCGTGTGCCAGCCCGGGACGATGCCGACCGCGAAGTCGAACGAGACGACCGAGTGGACCGAGAGGACGAGCGGCGTCGCCAGGCCGGCGAGGATGAGGTAGGCGCGCTCGTAGCGGTGCCACTGGCGGGCCGAGCCGCGCCAGCCGAGCGCCAGGATCCCGTAGATCGCGGCGCGCAGGTTCTGGCCGCGGGCGGCGAAGCGATCGCGCAGCGTCGCCAGGTCCGGGACCAGGCCCATGAACCAGAACAGGATCGAGGTCAGCGCGTAGGTCGAGACCGCGAAGACGTCCCACATCAGGGGACTCCTGAACTGCGGCCACATGTACATGTCGTTCGGCAGCGGGAACAGCCAGTAGGCGGCGAACCACGGCCGGCCGGTGTGGAACACCGGGAAGATCGCGGCGCACATGACGGCGAAGATCGTCATCGCCTCGGCAGCGCGGTTGATCGAGACGCGCCAGGTCTGGCGAGTCAGATAGAGGACTGCGGAGATCAGCGTGCCGGCGTGGCCGATACCGATCCACCAGACGAAGTTCGTGATGTCCCACGCCCAGCCGACGGTGTTGGAGTTACCCCACACACCGATGCCGGTGGTGACCAGCACGTAGATCGAGTAGAGGCCGACGAGCAACATCAGCGAGGAGATGCCGAGCGCGCCGAGCCACAGCTTGTGCGGCTTCGGAGCTTCGGCAACCCACGCGATGTCGCGCGTGACGCCGCGGAAGGCTTCGCGCGCCTTACCAGGCTCGTCCCCGGGGGAGTGTTGGGCGGTTTCACTCGCCATGACTAGTGCCCACCTTTCGCCTCAGCCTTCGCCTTCGGCGGAGTGAGCTTGGGATTGGGGTTCTTCACGCGCGCCAGGAACTTGTTGCGCGGCTTGGTATAGGTCTCGGGGAGCAAGTCGTACGTGCGCTGGTCGGCGTGGAGGCGCGACACGCGGCTGTTCGGATCGGCGAGATCGCCGAAGATGATCGCCTCGGTCGGACACGCCGCCTGGCACGCGGTGACGATGTCACCGTCGGGCAGTGGTGCGTCGACCTCGCCCGGACGCTCGCTACGGCGAACGGCCTTGGCGTGGATCTTCGCGTTCTGGATCCGCTGCACGCAGAACGTGCACTTCTCCATCACGCCGCGCATGCGCACCGTGACCTCCGGGTTGAACAGCAACCGGCGGAGCTTGTTCCGTGCCTCGCGCCACTCCTTGTTCCAGTCGAGGAAGTTGAAGCGGCGGACCTTGTAGGGGCAGTTGTTCGCGCAGTACCGCGTGCCGATGCAGCGGTTGTAGGCCTGATCGTTCAAGCCCTCGTCGGTGTGAATCGTGGCGCCGACCGGGCAGACCTGCTCGCACGGTGCGTTCTCGCACTGCTGACAGGTCAGCGGCTGGTGGAACACCTGCGGCTCGTCGGGGGTGCCGCCGAAATACCGGTCGATGCGAATCCAGTGCATCTCGCGGTTCTGCATCACCTCTTTGCGGCCGACGACCGGAACGTTGTTCTCGTTCTGGCAGGCGACCATGCACGAGTTGCAGCCGGTGCAGGTCGACAGATCCGTCGCCATCCCCCACTTGTGGCCGGTGTATTCCTTCTCGCGGAACAGCGAGAAGCCGCGGCGCTTGCTGGGATCGTTGACGTGCTGATCGTCCCAGTAGCCCTGGTGCGGCTCGGCCATCCACGTCTTGTTGGTCGCGAGCTCGACCGAGGTGACTTCCTTGATCAGCTCGGGTAGGCGCTGCGCGATGCCTTCCTGGGTGATCGACGGCTTGAGGCCGGTGCGGATGTCCCAGTGCTCCTGCGTGCTGGCCAGCGTGTAGCCCGACCCTGCGGTCACCGAGGTCGCCATCGCGATCTCGAACCCGGTCGACATGCGGACCTTGTTGGTGTTCCAGCCGACGCTGTGCGCGTTCTCGGTGCCGCCACCGCCGACGCGACCGGCTGCAGTGCGACCGCCGCCGAGCACGAGCGCGATCGACGACCGCGCCTGACCCGGGATGGTGTGGCAGGGAAGCTCGACCTCGCGATCACCGACCTTGACGGTGATCATCTGATCGTTCTCGATGCCGAGTCGCTTGGCGGTCTCGGGACCGACGAGCGCGTAGTTGTCCCACACGACCTTGGTGAGGAAGTCCGGCGTCTCCTGCAGCCACGCGTTGTTCGCGAACCGACCGTCGTAGCTGAACGGCGAGTAATGGAACGTGACCTCGACGCCCTTGTCGAGCAGCGAGGCGCCCTGCTGCGTCGCCGTCAGCGGCGGCGGCGGCAGCGCACCGACTGCGAACGTGCCCGGCTGCGGCGGCGCGGGCGCCACGAAGCCGTCGTGCACGTGTTGCTTCCAGTTGCCCGTCGCATTGAGTGTGGTGTGCGCCTTCTGGATCAGCTCGTCGGCGGGACGATCGCTCTCGTTGAGCAGTGCGAGCAGCTGGATGCTCGACAGGCCGCCGAACAGCGGCGCGATCAGCGGCTGCGCGATAGTGACGGTGCCATCCCACGTGCGGCAATCGCCCCACGCCTCGAGGAAGTGCGCCTTCGGCACGTGCCACGTGCACTTCTGCGAGGTCTCGTCGAGGTACTCGCTGAGGTGCAGCGTGGTCCTGACCTTCGCGAGCGCGCCCGCGAAGTCGAGATCCACCGGGGCGTCGTAGACCGGGTTGCCGCCGATGATGACCAGCGTCTCGACCTTGCCGGCCTGCATGTCGCGCGCGAGCGCGGTGATCGACTGCAAGTGGCTCGGACGATCGAGATCAGGATCCTCGATGTAGTCGAGCGTCTTGCCGACCGCGTCGAGCTTCTCGTTGATCCGCGCGACCAGCGCGTGAACTTCGGGAGGCTGGCGGCGACCGGCGACCACCACGGCCTTGCCGCGGTTCGCCTGGAGCTCCTCGATCAACACGTCGAGGAACTTCTTGATCTTGGCTTCCTTGAGGAACGCCGAGGTCGGGGCGGCACCGCCGCCAAGCGCGGCGTCGAGTGCGAGCGCGAACGGCAGACCGAGCTCGGAGCGCAGCCCGAGGCGGTGATCCGCCATCGCGCCGGTGTGCGAGAACACGCTCTCGATCGAGTACAGCCGGTTCATCTTGCCGAGGCCGAGCGTTCCGCCGAGCCGGCGACTGCGCGCGAAGTCGCGGCTGTACTTCAATGCTGCGGGGTGCTCGACGAACAGATCACAATCGAGCGCGACGATGGTCTCGGCGCGATCGAGCTTGGCGACCGGGCGCACCGAGCGGGTGAACGCGAGCTTGGTGCCGAGCCGCTCGTTGTCCCACGAGATCGACTCGTACTCGTGCCAGACGACGCCCTTGCCGGTGAGCTCCCGCTGGAGCTCGCGCACCGTCGGAGACGACGTGCCTTCCGACAGCACGCGGATGTTGCCGGCCTTGCGGAGCTCGGCGAGTGCGACCTTGACGGCGTCGATCGTGCTGCCGCCGGCCTTGGTGATCGGCGTGGTCGAGCGATCCGGATCGTAGAGGTGAAGGATCGCTGCCTGCGCGAACGTCGACGTGCCTGCGTGGCGCGTCGCATTCGACGACGGCACGATCGAGCCACTCGCGAACGGGTGCTCGGTGTTGCCGTCGAGCTTGATCGGGCGCCCGTCGAACGAGGTCGCCAGCAACGCGTGGCCAACGCCGCCGAGATCGTACGCCGTGGCGTAGGTCTGCGCCTGACCGGGCGTCTGGTGCTCGGGACGGCGCGCGAGTGGAACGATCTCTTCCTTCTCGTAGCGGCACGCGCCGACGCCGGCGAGCGCCATCGAGGCGCCCATCAGGTGGAAGAAGTTGCGGCGCGACAGCGGATCGGAGACCTGCGGCACGGGCGGCAGCTCGTTGCCATCGGACTTGGTCGCGGTACCGGCTTCCATCTCGCGGAGCGAGCGCCAGTAGCCGTACGCGACAGGGGCGTCGTCGACAGCTTCGGGCGCGTTCTCGGCTGACTCGCCGTACGCACGCTCGTAGTTGTCTTCGTGTTCGTGATGCTCGTGGTCTTCTGCGGACATCGTCGGGCTCCTAGCGATGGCAGGTCGAGCAGTTGAGTGGTGGCTTCACGTTCTTTTCCTTCATCAACCGAGCACCTTCACCCTCGGGGGCCTCGTAGCCCATCGTGGTCAGGTGATCAGTGGGACGGATATGCGCGGCTGGATCGCGGTGGCAGTCGACGCACCATTCCATCGTCAGCGGCATCGCCTGGAACACCTTGACCATCTGGTCGACGCGGCCGTGGCAGGTCTCGCAACCGACCGTCGCGTTGGTGTGGGCTTCGTGGTTGAAGTAGACGTAGTCGGGCACGTCGTGGACGCGCACCCACTTGACGGGCGTGTCTTCGCCGAATGCCGCGCGGATCGGAAGGAGCGCCTCGGAGTCCTTCTTGATCTGCGTGTGGCAGTTCATGCAGGTGGCGGCCGGCGGAATCGCCGCCTCGCCCGCCCGCTCGACGGTGGTATGGCAATACCGACAGTCCATGCCGAGCTCGCCCGCGTGCAACGCATGGCTGTAGGGCACGGGTTGTTCGGGTTGATAGCCGATGCGAAGTGCATCTGGAGTCACGCCGTAAGCGACGAGCGCGACGAGGTAGACCGGAGCCCCGAGGACCAACAGGTTGATCCACTTCTTGAGCGTCTCGGTCCATTCGGGAAATGTGAAACGCGGCATAGTTTCCTGTGCAGTCACGTGGACTGACGTGGGTCACTTGCACCACGTTCCAGCGTCATTGCGCAAGGTTGCGAGGTGCCTTGTTGGCGCGGCGAAGCGTCGCGCTGAATGTTCATGGCGTCGGTTGATCCGATGCCGTTATCGCAGTTGTCGTCGACAAATCCGCTGCGTCACGCGCGCGCAGGCTGCTTTGTCGCAATCGATGGCGATCGCCGCGACAGTTTGCCGCACGGATCAGCGGCCGGCGTGGATTCTTCGGGCGCGAGGATCGAGGCCGACAACCCGATCGAAGATCAGCGGCACGGGCTCCGGCACGGGCTAGCGGTCGGGACAGCCGTCGTCGTCCTGACGGCCGTTCTTCGTCTCGGGCTCGTTGGGACACTTATCGGCGACATCGGGGATGCCGTCTCGATCGTTGTCGGGGTCGGGGCAGCCGTCCTCGTCTTCGAAGCCGTCCTTGTCCTCTGGATCGTTGGGACACAGGTCGTCGACGTCGGCGATGCCATCGGAATCGTTATCGGGATCGGGGCAGCCGTCGCCGTCCTGGAACTGATCGAAGTCCTCGGGCTCGTCGGGGCACTTGTCGAGCTGATCGGCGACGCCATCGCCATCGCGATCGCTGCCGCCGGTGCGCTCGGGACAGCCATCCTCGTCGGCGTCGCCGTCGCGATCCTCGGCGACGTTGGGGCAGCTGTCGTCGCGATCGAGCACGCCGTCGCGATCGTTATCTGGCTCGGGACAGCCGTCGGTGTCCTCGAACTGATCGTAGTCCTCGTCGGAGTCGGGGCACTTGTCGACGTCGTCGCGCAGACCATCACCGTCGCGATCCCCACCCTGTCGCTGCTCGCCAGTGTTCGAGATCGCAGGCGTCAGCGGAGCGGGAGGAGCTCCACACGCGAGGACGCCAGCAAGCACGAGCGCGATGCGCACGTGCGGAGCCTAGCACGCAGAGGTTTGTATCCCGCGATCAGCGCCGCGCGTCGACATCGCGCTTGAGATGCTGGAGCACGCGACGGGTGTCGGCGCGCGCGGTGGGCGTCGCGATGCCGTCGTTGATCCTGATGTGCCGGAACCGTGGCCACAGATCGATCGTCGCGTCGCTACCCTTGGCCTGTTGCAGCTGGCCGAGCGAGCGACCGACGGCGCCGTAAAGATCTGCGACTTCGACCGCGGTCGGTGCGGCAGCCTTCGGTGTCTCTTGCGTCAGCCGCGGCGCTTGCGTTGCGACCCGCGGCTTCGCGATCGGTGCGCGCGGCTTCGCGATCGGAGTCGCGACCGGCGGTGGCGTGGCTGGCAGTGGCGTCGCCAACGGTGGCGGCGGC
>JACCYD010000046.1 GCA_013696695.1 Deltaproteobacteria bacterium
GCATGTCGAACACGACGGTGTCCCATACCTGGCGACCGCGCTTCTCCTCGGTGGTGTGGTACCAGGCCTTGCCGAGCAGCGCGTAATCGTCGAGGCCGGGGATGGCGCGAAGGAACGCCTTGGTGACCCGGTTCTCGAACACCATCTCGTAGACGCTCTTCCAGCGCAGGATCATCAGCCCGTACTCTTCGAGCGCGCTCGCCGGCGTGGCGTTGACAGCGAACAAGTTCTGCGCGAGCTGACTGACCTCGGTGCCGACGGTGGGCTTATCGAAGTAGTTCCCGAAGCGATCGTTCGCGTTGGTCTCGTACAGCAGCGTGTTCTTGCCGGCACGTGCGCAGCGATCCGCGATCGCGGCGGCGATCGTGCTGCGGCCAACACCGCCCTTGCCGACCACGAGGATCAGCCGCTTCTCTAGCAAGCTCACGGGGTCGCCCTCGGGGCGGCGGGATCGTCAACCACGACCGCGACACCGCTCGCCCACGCGCTCCGCCACAAGAACAGCTTGCGCAGCGTCCACACGCCGCCATCCGGCGTCATGTCGACCTGGATGTTGACGACCTTGTCGGCGCCGAGAGCCTTCGCGGTGGGCAGCAGCATGCGATTGACCACCCGGTCGAGATCGACGCCGCCGGGAATCGGGATGAACAACAGGTAGGCGCTTGTGACCTGGGCGTGGATCACAGCGATCGGCCGCAAGCCCGGACCGACGTGGATGGTCTCCGGCTGCACCCGGACGGTCGACACCGACGAACACGCAGCGACTGCCATCACGGCTGGAAGGACGACCCGTCGCAACATGCGCGCACGCTAACACAGGTGATAGGATCATCCATCGTGCTGCGGAGGCTGGTGCTCGTCGCAATGCTCGTGGGGACCACGGCGACCGGGCGCGCGCAACCCGGCCCAGATCCGGGTCCGGAGCAGGCGCTGTCGCAGAAGATCGCGGTGTGGCGGTTCGATGCACTCGGTATCGAGCCCGAGCTAGTGGGCCGCCTCGAGACCTTGTTCAAGCTCGAGCTCGAGCGCCTGATGAAGACACCGTTGCCCACCCGCAACGAGATCAATCGCGCGACCACGGTGGCCGACCGCGAGTGCACCGGCGAGGACAAATGCCTCGCCGCGATCGGCAAGAAGGTCAACGTCGACGTCGTGGTCACCGGCACGGTCGGCTCGCTCGGCGACAGTTACATCCTCAACATCAAGGCCGTCGACACGGCGACCGCGAAGACGCTGCAGAAGATCCAGACCGATCCGCTGCGCGGCAGCCCCGACGATCTGATCGAGAGCGTGCGCGTGGCCGCGTATCGCCTGCTCGCGCCCGCCCAGCTTCACGGCGCGCTCCAGATCCAGAGCGATCTGGTCGGCGCCGCGGTCGAGCTCGACGGCAAGGCGGTCGGCAAGACGCCGCTACCAAACCTCGGCGTGCTGTCGAAGCTGACGCTCGGCAAGCACAAGCTCGAGGTGTCGGCGCCGGGCTACGCGCCGTTCGAGGAAGAAGTCGACGTCCGGTTTCAGAAGGTCAGCCAGGTCGTCGTGCGGCTGATCGCATCCGATGTCGTTCTCGGTACCGGCAAGACCACGCCGGTCGAACGGCGGCCGGTTTATTCGAGGACGTGGTTCATCGTCACGGCCATCGTCACGGGCGTCGTGGTCGGTGGCCTGATCGGCGCGCAGACCGGCAAGGTCAAGTGCATCAACGGTGTCGACGGATCCGCGTGTTGAGGCACGCTTGGATCGTGGTGCTCGCGCTGGTGCCACCGCCGCAGCCGACGACAAGCCCGCCCCTGCTCCTCCGCCAAGCAAGCTCGTCGCGATCGCGCCACTCGCGACCCTCGATGCCGAGGACACCTCGGCGCCGATCAAGAAGCTGACGTCGCAGCTCGAAGCCGCGGTCGCCTCACTCGGTGGCATGCGCGTGATGCCGGCCGCGCAGGTCGCCGACGCGATCAAGAAGGCGAAGAAGCCGCAGCTTCGGGCGTGTGAAGGCGAGGTCACGTGCCTCGCCGAGCTCGGCAAGCTGGTCGGCGCGCAGATCGTGATCGCCGGCCAGATCGGCGGCCTCGGCGACTCGCGCGTCGTCTACCTCACCGCCACCGACGTCGCGACCGCCAAGGAGCTGCGCTCGACGACGCTGGGGCTCGGCTCGAACGAGGATCCGACGGCTCCGGCCGGGGCGATCGTGCGGCTGCTCGATCCCGGCAAGCACCGCGGCACGCTCCACTTCGCGATCGATGTCACCGGAGCGACGGTGTACGTCAATGGCACGCGGATCAAGCTCGACCAGACCAACAACCTCTCACTCGACGTCGGCACCCAGGCGATCCGGGTCACCCATCCCGAGTATCGCGACTTCGTCCGGTTCATCGACGTGGCGTATGGCAAGACCGTCGACGTCGCGGTCGGCCTGACGCAGTACCCGATCGTGCGCCGCGATATCCAGGGCAACCCGATCAACCGCGACCAGCAGGTGCTCGTCGATCCACCGTTGTATCGCCGCTGGTACGTCGTCGCCGGTGCCGCGTTGGTGCTCGCGGTGATCAGCGGTGCGATCGTCGCGAGCCAGGTCCGCGACCTGCCGAACACGCCATGTCGGATCGTCGGCAGCGACGACGACTGTTAGCTAACGAACCAGGCCGAACAGCTGGTTGAGCTTGGCGTTCGCAGC
>JACCYD010000425.1 GCA_013696695.1 Deltaproteobacteria bacterium
CGGCGTACTTCGTCGAGTTGTAGACGCCGAAGTAGGGGAGCGTGATGCGGCCACCGACGCTCGACACGTTGATGATGCGGCCACTCTTGCGCTCGAGCATGCGCGGCAGGAACGCGCGGGTGACAGCCATCAAGCCGAACACGTTGGTCTCGTACTGGCGACGCATCTCGGAGTCGGTGATCTCGGCGCTGGGGCCGAGCACGCCGAAGCCTGCGTTGTTGACGAGCACGTCGAGGCCGTGGCCCGAGGTCAGCGTCGCGACGTCGCGGACGGCGGTGGCGATCGACTCGGCCGACGTGACGTCGAGCTGTAGGGTGTCGAGCTTGCCGCCGGCGGAGCCGGGCTTGTCGATGGCCTGGGCGCGCAGCGAGTCGAGCTCGGCGACCTTGCGGCCGGTCGCGATCACGTGGTGACCCTGCTCGGCGAGATGGAGTGCGGTGATGCGGCCAATGCCCGCGGTGGCGCCGGTGATGAGGATGATCTTCTTGCGGTTCGACATGACGCTGCTCCGGTTTGGTGTCTTGGGAATGAATGTTCATTCCGTGAAATCGCGAACAAATACCGGAGCAAGCCCCGGTGAGTGGAAGAATTCAGCTTCGGACTGCTTCCCAGATGCACTGCTCGGCGAGCTTCCAGTCCGCTGAATCCAGCGCCTGGTCGATCTCCACGCAGCTCCGGGTGACGCCGACGAACGCGCCCATCACGAGCCCCATCAGGAGCCGCGGTGGACCGAGCTTGAGCTCGCCGCGGGCCTGGGCCTGCGTGACCACGCCGGTGAACAGATCGAGCATCCGGTTCTCGACCGCGCGGCTCTCGTCATCGAGATACCGCTGGTGATGGTGGAGCTCGAGAAAGATGAACGCATTGGTGTTCTCGGTGGCGAACTTCGCCATCCGCATCCACAGCTGACGAAACAACTCGCGGGTGTTCGCTGCCCTCGGAAACCCATCGAGAACGACGTTCGCGAAGTGCAGCTTTTGCTGGCGATAGATCGCGTTGACCAGCGCTTCCTTCGATTCGAAGTAGCGGTAGATCGTGCCGGCGCCGACTCCTGCGCGATCGGCGATCTCCGGCACCGCGGTGCCGAAGAACCCGCGCTCGACGAACAGCTCGAGAGCGGCGTCGAGGATGGCTTCACGCTTGTCGCCACCCGCGGCGCGCTTCGTTCCGATCGCCGGAGAGCTCAGCCGGGTCTGACTCGGCCGGGCTTTGGGGTGCGCTTCGCTCGCCATCGGTGTGAGGAATGAATATTCATTCCTCGCCAGGTTCGCAAGCGGTTTCTACCAGGTGTTTACAACATCAAGAAATTACAACGAAAAAATGGACTGCCCGCGGAATGATCATTCCGCGGGCAGGCCGTCTGTTCTATCAGGCTACTGAAACCGTCCGTTGTTCAGGGGATCTTGCGGTCTTCGATCGCCTTGTTCTTCTCGGTGTCGAGCGCCTTGTCGAGGTCGCTCTCGAGCACCTTCAGGTTGTCCTCGACCTCGTCCTCGTACGCGTCCCAGTTGGTGATCGCGATCGAGTCGACCGCGTTCGAGCGGTTCGACACGACATCGCGGCGAACCTTGAGATTCGAGGCGAGCTTCATCGACACCGGATCGGTGCGCGACGACAGCGCCGCGAGCTTGGCGTCGATCGCTGCCACGCGGGCCTTCACCGTTGACGTCAAACGGGTGCGAGCAGTGGCGAGGCGCCGCTCGGCGTCATTGAGCTCGCCGGTCTGCTTCGCGACGTCCTTGGCCTCGTCGCGAACGTCCTTGGCCTCGTCGCGAACGTCCTCGCGCTGGTCCTTGACGTTCTCCTGAGCCTTCCGGACTTCCGTCGCGGCTTTCTCCGAGTCGGTCTTCTTGCACGCGGCTCCACCACCAACCAGTGCCATTGCTACGATCCAGATCAGTTTACGCATCTCGTGCTCCTTTGTTTTGCTGAGGAGTGGGTGCAACGGCGATGCCGCGATCCGCGCTGCGATCGCGCGAATTCAGGCGCGCGCAGCCTCCAAGACGCGCTGATTCGCACGAGCGAAGCGCAAAGGTGCGCCGTGGCACAGGTTGTAAGCACCTGATGACAAGCGCGATCGATCGACGACGACTAGTTGATTGTCGTTCGTCGCAGCGTCGCCCACAGCGCGAGGTGATCGGAGACGTTCTTGGCATCGGCGGTCGCGAACTTCACCGTGTCGAAGCCGCGCGTGTAGATGCCGTCGAGCTTCATGCCGATATAGCGATGCGTCGGGCCGCTGTCGGCGACCGGCGTCGTGAAGCCGTGCGCGCGCACCAGCTTCTCGAAGTGATTGTCTTGCGTCGTCGTCAGCACCGGCACGACGTGCGAGATCCAGGTGAACGGGCTGGTGTTGAAGTCGCCGGCGATGATCACCGGTGTCTTCTGCTGCTGCGCGTGTTTCAGCACCGGCAACATCTGTGTGCGGCGATCCTTCACACCGAGTCGGTTATCGAGATGCACCGCGTAGAGCGTCACCGGGGCTCCATCGATCTCGAGCGTGACGGCGACGGCGATGCGGCGCCCGCTGTTGAAGTGAACGTCGAAGTACGGCAGCTCGATCACCTGCGCCGAGGTCAGCGGCAGCCGCGACACCACGGCGACGCCATCGCTGCCATTGCCCTGCATGTGTCCCGGCGCGTAGATCGCGTGGTAGCCGAGCTTCCTGCCGAGCACGCAGGCGGGGCTGCACCGGTCGGCGCCGGGCGTCTCGACGCGATGCACCTCCTGGAGGATGAAGATGTCGGCATCGCGCAGCGCTCGGTCCTTGGTGATGCCCTCGATCACCTTGTCGGCGGTCTCGCGATGAACGTTGAAGGTGACGACGCGCAGCTCGCGCGGGTCGCGATCCGTGGCGGGTGCGGTCGGGAACGTCTCCTCGAACGAGATGTCCGTGGGTCGAGCGCGTTGGGCGCAGGCGGCGAGGGTGAGGGCGAAGACCGCGAGCAGGGCGTGACGGCGCATGAAGACGATAGTGCTACCGCCGGCGCGTCGCGTTGGCTCGACGAAGACGCTTGCCGCCTGTTGCCGAGGTCTCCGGAATTATCCCGTCAGCGACGCGCGGTGTTGCCGGTTTCGTTGACGGCTTCTTCGGCTTCTTCGGCTTCGACAGGCCTTGCCGGATCTCGGCATTCGAGCGCGCGGCCGACATCGCCCAGCTGCACAC
>JACCYD010001185.1 GCA_013696695.1 Deltaproteobacteria bacterium
GTATCGGGGCGCCGTCCGCAAGATTTCTCGCGCGGACCGACCGAGGGGCAATGAGTCACCGGATCGACCGCAAGGCCTATGCGGATCTGTACGGGCCGACCGTCGGCGATCGCGTGCGGCTCGGCGATACCGGCCTGATCGCCGAGGTCGAGCGCGACTTCAACATCTACGGCGACGAGTGCAAGTTCGGCGGCGGCAAGGTGCTGCGCGATCGGATGGGGCAGTTCGCCGGCGCCGACGACTCCGAGGCGCTCGACCTCGTGATCACGAACGCGCTGGTCGTCGATTGGACCGGTATCTACAAGGCCGACCTCGGGATCAAGAACGGCCGCATCGTCGGCATCGGTAAGGCCGGCAACCCGACGGTGATGGTCGGCGTCAATCCGTCGATGATCGTCGGTGTCACCACCGAGGCGATCGCGGGCGAAGGTCTGATCATCACTGCGGGCGGCATCGATACCCACGTGCACTTCATCTGCCCGCAGCTCGCCGACGAGGCGATCGCGAGCGGCGTCACCACGTTCGTCGGCGGTGGCACCGGCCCGACGACCGGGACCAAGGCGACGACGTGTACGCCGGGCGCGCGGCACATCGAGCTGATGTTGCAGGCCACCGATTCGCTACCGGTCAACGTCGGCCTCACCGGCAAGGGCAACACGTCGCAGTCGAACGGCCTCATCGATCAGATCCGCGCAGGTGCGATCGGCCTCAAGCTGCACGAGGACTGGGGCACCACGCCGCGGGCGATCGACTGCTGCTTGTCGGTCGCCGAGGACGAGGACATCCAGGTCACGATCCACACCGACACGCTCAACGAATCGGGCTACGTCGACGACACGATCGCGGCGTTCAAGGGACGAACGATTCACACCTATCACACCGAGGGGGCAGGCGGCGGACACGCCCCCGACATCATGCGGGTGTGCGGCGAGCCGAACGTGATCCCGAGCTCGACGAACCCGACGCGGCCGTTCACCGTCAACACGCTCGACGAGCACCTCGACATGTTGATGGTGTGCCATCACCTGGATCGCGAGATTCCCGAGGATGTCGCGTTTGCCGAGAGCCGGATCCGCGGCGAGACGATCGCCGCCGAGGACATCCTCCACGACATCGGCGCGCTCTCGATCATCTCGAGCGACAGCCAGGCGATGGGGCGCGTCGGTGAGGTGATCACGCGCACCTGGCAGACCGCGCACAAGATGCGCGAGCAGCGCGGCAAGTTGCCGTCGGAGCGCGGCGACAACGACAACAATCGCATTCGCCGCTACGTCGCGAAGTACACGATCAACCCGGCGATCGCACACGGGCTGTCGCACGACGTCGGTTCGATCGAGCTCGGCAAGCTCGCGGATCTCGTGCTGTGGAAACCCGCGTTTTTCGGCATCCGTCCCGAGCTCGTGCTCAAGGGCGGCTTCGTCGCGTGGGCGCAGATGGGCGACGCGAATGCCTCGATCCCGACGCCGGAGCCGATGCTGATGCGGCCGATGTTCGGCGCGCGTGGGCGTGCCGTCGGCGCCACGTCGCTCGCCTTCATCTCCGAGCGCGCCTGGCACGAGGGCCACGTGCGCGCGCTCGGGCTCGCGAAGCAGTTCTCGATCGTTCGCAACTGCCGCGGCATCGGCAAGAAGCAGATGAAGCTCAACGACACGCTGCCGAAGATGGAGATCGATCCCGAGACCTACGAGGTGCGCGCCGATGGCGTGAAGCTGACCTGCGCACCGGCGGAGACGTTGCCGCTCACCCAGCTGTACTCGCTGTTCTGATGACATCGTGGATCGTCCTCCAGCTCGCCGACTCGGCGTTTCCCACCGGTGGCTTCGCGCACTCGGCGGGGCTCGAGGCGTGCATCCAGGCCGGTGAGATCCGAACCGCAACAGATGTCGAGCGCTTCGCCGCCGAGCTCGTGGAGCAACTCGCGCACGGTTCGTTGCCGTTGGTCGCGGCCGTGCACGACGACGACACGCGCCTCGCGGAGGTCGACGCACTTGCCCGCACGATGCTGTGGAGCCACGTCGCGGCACGGGCGAGTCGTGCGCAGGGCAGGGCGCTGCTCGACGTCGCGGCACGCAGCTTCAAGCACCCAGCCCTCGTCGAGGCGCGCGCGGCGCTCGCGCGCGCACCACTCGAGGGTCATCTCGCACCAGCGTACGGCTTCGTCACGCGCACGCTCGGGGTCGAGCGCGACGAGGCCCTCGCGACGTTTCTGCATCTCGGCGCGCGAGGGGCGCTGTCTGCCGCGGTGCGACTCGGCGCGATCGGCCCCACCGAGAGCCAGGCGATGCACCTGCGGTTGCACCCGGTGCTCGACGCCGCGCTCGCTTCGGCTCGGACGCTGACGCTCGACGAGATCTCTCAGCCTTCGCCGATCGTCGAGCTGATCCAGACCACCCAGGACCGCCTGTACTCGCGGTTGTTCCAGAGCTAGGAGGAAGCGCCATGGGGCACGATCACGACCACGACCACGATCATCACGGGCACACGCACGAGCACATGGAGCATCCCGGTCGGTTCGAAGACCGCGACGCATCGCAGCGCCGCGACTTCGGCGCCCGTTCGTTCACCGTCGGGATCGGCGGTCCGGTGGGCAGCGGCAAGACCGCGCTGTTGCTCGCGCTGTGCCGGCAGCTTCGCGAACGCTTGCGGCTCGGCGTCGTCACCAACGACATCTTCACGCGCGAGGATGCCGAGTTCTTGACCCGCCACGAAGCCTTGCCGAGCGCGCAGATTCGCGCGGTCGAAACCGGCGGCTGTCCGCACGCCGCGATCCGCGAGGACATCTCGCCGAACCTGCTCGCGCTCGAAGAGCTGATGGCCTCCGTGAAGCCCGAGTTGCTGTTTGTCGAGAGCGGGGGCGATAACCTCGCCGCGCAATACAGTCGCGAGCTGGTCGACTACACGATCTACGTGATCGACGTCGCCGGCGGCGACAAGGTGCCGCGCAAGGGTGGCCCGGGCATCACCCAGAGCGATCTGCTCGTGATCAACAAGACCGATCTCGCACCGCATGTCGGCGCCGATCTCGCCGTGATGGATCGCGACGCGAGGAAGATGCGCGGCGTCGGCCCGACGGTGTTTGCCCAGGTCACCAAAGGCGTCGGCATCGACGACATCGTTCGTTACGTGATCGACGCGCGCGCGCGCGCACTGCACGTCGGCTGATCGTCGAGGATTCGCGACAACGTCAAGCTGACCCGTCCACGGTGCCGATTGTAGACTGCCGGAGTGCACGGGTGCCTGGATGACATCGAGCTGGCCGAGCTGGTCGCCGGATCGGCGGACGCTCGCACGGCCGACATCGAGGCTCATCTGGCCGGATGTTCCAGTTGCCGCGAGACCGTCGCGATCCTGATCGAGGGCCAGCGCGTCGACAGCTCTGCGTCCGATCCCGGGGACGTCTCGGCCCCGCAGCTCGAGGTGCCGGGGGCGCATGTCGGGCGCTACGAGATCGCCGAGACGCTCGGTGCGGGTGGCATGGGCGTCGTCTACGCGGCGCACGATCCGAAGCTCGACCGCAAGATCGCGCTCAGAGTAGTCCGCAATGCCGGCCCGTCGGCGGATCTCCGGCTGCGCGAGGCCCAGGCGATGGCGCGGCTCGCGCACCCGAACGTGGTGACCGTGCACGACGTGATCGCACACGAGGCCGAGCTGGTGATCGCGATGGAGCTGGTTCCGGGCACGACGCTCGCGCGATGGTTGACCGGCCACAAGCGCGGCTGGGCGGAGATCGTCGAGGCGTTCGTCCAGGCCGGGCGCGGGCTGGCCGCCGCGCACGAGGCCGGTCTCGTCCATCGCGACTTCAAGCCCTCGAACGTGTTCGTCCGCGACGACGGGCGCGTGCAAGTCGGCGACTTCGGCGTCGCAACCGAGGCACCGCCCGAGGCCACGACGCCGCGCTACATGGCACCCGAGCAACAAACCGGGCAGGCGGACGAACGCAGCGATCAATATTCGTTCGCGATCGCGCTCCGCGACTCGTTGGGCGAGCGGTCGTTGCCCGCGGAGCTGCCGCGGATCATCGCGCGTGCGAGCGCCAAGGATCCCGCCGCGCGGTACTCCTCGATCGCGGCAGTGATCGGGGCGCTCGAGGCGATGCGTGCGAAGGCGTTGCCCTCGCGCGCGGCACGTCGCGCGGTGCCCGCGATCGCAGGTGTCGCGCTCGCCACCACGCTCGGCTTCGTGATCGCGACGCGTGCCGATCCTGAAGAGCCGGTCATTTCGCGCGAGGTCACGGTGGCGATGCTGCCGTTCGCGGATCACACGCGAGATACTCAGCTCGACTTCACCACCGTCGGGTTGCCGCGCTTGCTCGGAAGCGAGCTGCAACGCGCCGGCGTGCGGGTGATCGGGACGTACGAGCTTCGCGATCGCACGCCCGAGCCGCCGCCGAGCGACGATGTTACCGCGTGGCGCGAGCGGGCCGTCGAGCTCGGTGCCGGGTACACGATCTCCGGCGTCCTCGAGAGTGCGGGCGATCGCGTCGGCGTGGCGATCACGCTGGCTCGCGGCGATGGCATCCCACTGGGCTCGTGGGTCTCCACCGGCGCACCGACGACGATCCCGAACCTCGTGGCCGCGCGAGCGGAACAGCTGGTCGCCGCGATCGGCGGAGCCGCCGCCAAGCCGAAGGCACCGTACGAGCTCGAGGTCGAGCGCGACCTGACGCGCGGCATCGAAGCGTTCCAGCTGCTGAACAACGCCGATGCTCGCACGTGGCTCGAGGCGGTGATCCGCAAGCAACCTGCCCACGCCGATGCGCGCTACTACCTGGCGCTGATCACGTGGTGGGATCATGCCCCGCAGCCCGATCTCGAGGCTGCGTGTCGTGCGGCGCTCCAGACCGAGCTCACGCTCGAACAAGCCGGCGTGATCACCGGCGTGCTGGCGCTGGCCGGCAACGACTTCGACGCGGCGATCGAGCATTTTCGCCGGCTCGAGGAGCAATACCCGACCAGCGCGCACGTGCAGTACGCACTCAGCGAAGCGCTGCTCCACGGCGGCTATCCGGCGGAGGGCATCACGGTCTATCGCCAGCTCGTCGAGCTCGTGCCGCGCTGGCACCGCGCACTGGTTCAGCCGCTGACCTACTACATGGTGCATCGCGACGAGGCCGGGCTGCAATGGGCGTTCGCGCGGTTGCCGCTTCTCGATCAGATCAGTGCGACGACCTGGCAGTACCGCCGCCAGATCATGCGCGGCGAGCTTCGCTCGACGCTCGACGCGATCCTGAAGGTGCGTGCCGAAGCGCGCGCGAAGGGCCAGCCGTTATTGTACGAGCAGGAGATGGTGATGCTCGCGGTCGTGCTCGACGACAACGCGGCGCTCGCCACGCAGGATCCGGTCGGCAATCCATGGCACGCGAACGCGCTCGCGTTGTGGCGGGGCGATCGATCCGCCGCGGGCCGCGGGGTCGACGTCGTGCTCGGCCAGGTCGGTAGCGATCGCCGGTTTCGCTACGATCTCGCTCACGCGATCCCGCTGGTCGCGGTCGCCAACGATCGTGACCTCGCGGAGCGCACGCTGAAGGTGCTCGACCGCGCGATCGGCAGCGGCCGCCCGGCGGTGAGCGAACAACTCGGCCGCGCGTTCTTGTACGCCATCCTCGAGCGGCGCGGCGACCTTCACGCTCTGACGTCGTCGGCGATGCCCGAGGTCGCCACCGTCGCGCGCGCCCTCGAGCTCGGGCTCGACGGCAAGCCTGCTCCGCAGGTGTGGAAGCGCGCGTTCGAGCTCTCCGCGGACGGGCGGTTCGTCAGCCCCGGCCGCGTTCATGCCGCGCGCGTGGCGGCGACAACGGGCGATCACGCCGGCGTGCTCGCACACTGCGATGCGATCCTGCGGCCGCACGTTCTCGACCTGTCGATCGCTCCGGCGATCCCGCAGTGCCGCGAGTGGGTCCGCGCCGCGACGAAG
>JACCYD010001214.1 GCA_013696695.1 Deltaproteobacteria bacterium
CCGTTGTGGATGATGAGGTTGTTCTCGACGATCATCGGCCCACCGCTCATCTGAACGGAGCGATCGTTGTTCGACTCGAAGCGGTTGCGCGAGACAGTGCCTTCGCAGGCGCCGGTGCCGGTGCCGACGAACGCCGATTCGAAGCGGCTCTGGTCGACGTGGATCTTCCCGTTCTGGCACTGCACCTCGGTGGTGGTCGAACCGAGCGCACCGATCCGCGAGCGTTGCAGCGTCAGCTCGCTGCCGAGCGCGACATGGATGCCGAACCCGCCGGCCCCGGGGACGACCGTGACGTCGTGGAGGATCGGATTCGTCCCGAAGCCGGTCGAGAGGATCGCGGGAATCAGTGGGTCGGTGGGCACGGTGACGCGGAAGCCCTCGACGATCGCCGTCGACGGCGCTTTGATGGTGATCGCCGTCTGGTTGCTCTGCAGGGAGGTGTTATCGCCATCGAGCACCAGGTCCCCGGTGAGGGTGATCGAATTGTTGAAGATGTCGAGCGCCCCACCGAGCACCTTGATCACGCGGCGACCAGCTGCCTGGTTGACGGCGAACGTAACCGTCGCGCACGGCGCATCGCGCGTGCACGTGCCGATGTCGTCGCCCATGCTCGCGACGAACGCGACCTCGTCATCGGCCACGCAGCCGCCCTCGGCCTCGATGCACACACCGCCGCTGCACTCGGAGTCCGCCGAGCAGCCTCGGCACGCGCGCGCGTCGGGATCGCAGATCGGAGCGGTGGCGCCGGTACAATCGGCGGCGGACTCGCAGCCGACACACGCGCCGTCACCGGCGCACACCGGGTTGGCGGGATCGGAGCAATCCGACGACTCGCCGCAGCTCGCATTACACGCGCTATCGATGCAGAACGGCAGGGTCGGATCGGTGCACTCGGAGTTGATCGCGCACTCGGCACCCGGTGTTTTGTCCAGGACCTTGCCGCAACCGAACAGCAGTACGAAACAAAGCCAACAACGCATGGGTCCGAGCGTATCAGGTCCCGACGAGCGAGCGTCTGTCAGATCGAGAGAGGGGCGTCACACTCAGTATCGCCCGAGACTCACACGTCCTCGGTCGCCAGGTCCGACGCCTCGGCAGACCGCGCCGCTAGCGGTCATGCCCGCGTGGAGGGTCTCGTGGCCATCCACGACGGTCGTCAGGGATTGCGAGATCACGATCTTGTATTTCGCGTCGATCGCACCGTCGAGCTCGACGATGCCAAGCGCATTGGTGCCCCCCGAGAGCATCTCGCTGCCGTCCTCGGGCCAGCCCTCGGCAACCGCGGTGACGAACGCGTCCGCGGCCGGGCGCCCGTCCTCGGTGACGTGGATCGTGAGCTTGCCGCTCGCTGCGCGATCGATCGAGCAGCCGTTGGCCGCGGCCCACTGCGCACCGCCGTGCGGTGGGATCTCTCGGTCGTCCGCGGGCAGGAGCTTCGTCATCTGGATGGTCTCGAGTACGGCGATCATCTGACCGAGCAACCCAGCGCGCGGGCAATCGGCGAACACGGTCAGATACGGCAGGTGAACGGCCACTGCGTACGGCTCGCGCTCTGAATTCTGCTTTCTGCTCCAGGTCGCCCACCGTGCGCGCATCCCCGAGAGCGTCGTCGCGCGATGGCGATAGTCCGCCGGCCACGACAGCGCCCACGGCGTGAGCGAGTTGCTGTGGTCGCCGTGGTCGAAGCGGAAGTCGCACTCGCCGACCTTGTAGCGACCGACCAGCGAGTCGATGCCTCGCGACCGCAGCTCGGTGACGCGCAGCGGAGACGCGAACGTGAACACGCCCTTGGCATCGATCACGGTCCACGCCGGCACGCGCTTGACCGGTGCGGGCGGCGGCGCCGCTCCGCAGCCTGCAACCAGCGCCAGGAGCACGATGTCGATCGATCGCATGGCCTGATCGACACCGCGTCCGCCCATCTGGTTCGCGCCTACTGCAGGCTCGACTCGAGCATCCCGACCAGCGCACCGAGCGCGTAGCGCTGCTTCTCCGGCAGGTTTCCGGCGCGATCGCACTGACTTGCGAGCTGGGTGACCTGATGCCGCGCGGTCGCGGCCTCCTGCGAGAATGGAGTCAGCACGTCGAGCAGCTCGCCAACCTCGTCGAGCGTGCCGCGATCGAGCGTTCGATCGATGAAGCTGGTCGGTTCGCGCGTTCGCGAGGCGCGCACGAACCGCGTCAGCCACCGCGCGGTCGCCGCGATCTTCGCGAGGTCGAGCTTGTCGGGCGTGTCCTCGGGCGTGTGATACACGCGCGAGCGCCCGGCGCTGAGGAACAAGAACGGGATGCGCTGCTCCCAGAACGCCTCGTAGTCCGACAGCGGCGGGATGATCTCGGCATCCGCAGGACGCACGACGAGCCCGGCCTCCGCGCGCTTCATCGATCGCACGAGCTCGTAGGTCCCGGCGCTGCGCTCGGCACCGAGTGCGAACAGCGAACCCCCGACCTCGTCGGGGAGCACCGCCGGCCCGAAACGGTGGCCGACCAGGTCCATGCAGACCATGAAATCGATCGGATCGCGGTTGACGCGCACGAACTCGCGCGAGCCCATCGCGCCGGACATGAAGTGCGGTGGCTCCTCGCCGTCGAACGCCGCGATGATGACGCCTCGGCCTCCGCGCTCCGCGGCCAGCTCGCGACCGACCTCGATCAAGATCGCGACCGCCGCCGCGTTGTCGTCGGCGCCCCGGAACACGTGCTTGCCCATCGTGCCGAGGTGATCGAAATGCGCGCCGACCAGCACGTAGCGCGGCAGGTCCCCACGGATCTTCGCGAGCACGTTGGCGCCGCCACACCCGGGCACCGGCTGCTCGTACGGATCGAGCCCGGCCTCGCGAAACGCCTGCATCACGAGCCGCCGCGCGGCATCGCCACCCGGCGTGCCCGGCCGCCGGCCAGCACACACGTCACTGCATAGACCTTCGATGATCTCCAACATGACTTACACCGTAAGCTTATGGTGTAAGTATGCAAGTGCCTTTTTCGAGGACACGGCTCACGCTCGGTGCTCCCCCTCGCCACCCTTCCCTCCTCGCACCTCACCTCGCCGATGTCCAAACGCAGACCCCTCGATCGAGAGACGATTCTCGACGCCGCGATCGACCTTCTCGATCGCCACGGCTTCGAGGGCCTGTCGATGCGCAAGCTCGCGACCGTGCTCGGCGTCGAGGCGATGTCGCTCTACAACCACGTCGACGGCAAGGGCGCGCTACTCGACGGTATCCACGAGCGAATCTTGGTGTCGCTCGACGCACCGCCCACCACGCGCAGCTGGCAGGCGTTCGTTCGCCACCAGGCGTTCGCCCTCGATCGCGCCTTGCGCGCGCATCCCCACGCGATCCCGCTGTTCGCCACCCGCCCCGCCGCCACACCGGCGGCGATCGAGCGCCTCGGCAAGTTCCTCGAGATCCTCGAGCGCGCCGGCTTCACGCCGATGCAAGCATTGTCGATCGTCCAGCTCGTGGCCCAGCTCGTCACCGGCCACGCGATGTGGACGACGAGCCTCGAGAGCGGCCTTGTCCCCGACGCTCCGCCCGCGGTCGTCGAGCGCAAGGATCCGGATCGCGAGCTGGTGATGGGCATCGATGCCCTGCTCGCGGGCTTCGCGCAGCTCCTGCGCTGACTACTTCGCCGTGATGTCGGTGGGCAGCTTGAATCGGTCTGCGGCGATCCGCTTGCCGACGTCGACCCGCTTGGCGACCGAGGTCACCGTGACGGTCTTGCCGTCGGTCGTCGACGTGGTGGTGTTCTTCACCAGGATCCCGCTCGCGTGAGCGAAATAGAACGACGCGTTGTTGTTGTCGAGATTCATCGCCAGGCCGTACGCCCGCCCGCCCGCGACGTTGATGTCGGGGATGCGCTTGACGTACTCGGGCGCCTTGCCATTGCTCGCCACGAACGCGGCACGCATGTTCTTGGGGAGCTCGAGTGGATTCAGCGGATCCTTGCCGCCGGTCGGTCGCTTGGCGGCCGTCGAATCGCCCAGCCTGTAAAGATATCCGTACTCGCCATCGTTGATCTCGATCGAGGTCCCGGTCATCTCCGGCGGCGTCAGCGTGCAACCGGGCTTCTTGCACTTCTGACGCGTGGTCATCTTGGTCTCGCGACGGGACCGCAGCACCCCGCCCTTGCGTTCGGTCTGCAGGGTCGACTCCAGCAGCGTCGCAGACTCCTGCTCGGCGTCCTCGATCTTGAGCTCCTGCTCGTACACGACCTCGAGAGACGTGATCGTCGCCGTCGTCTTCTCGATCCAATCGATCAGATCATCGGCGGACCGCCCCGGTTTCGGATCGGCAGCGACGCCCGTCGCCAACACCAAGACCATCCCGACCACGAGTCCCCGCATCATTCTCACCGTCCGAGGAACCAGGTCCGAGTCTGAGCGCGGAGCGAGCACGTCTTACGAGCCGGTCTTCTTGCGCTCGTCGGGATTCTCGTCGAGCCACGCCTTGTGGCTCTCCTCGGTGATCTCGACGACGACATCCTCGCTGCCCAGCTTGCACTGGCAGCCGAGCCGCGACTCGGCGCGCACGTCGAACGCCTTGTCCATGATGTCGTTCTCTTTGTCCTGGATCTCGCCGAGCGAGTCGTAACCCGTCTCGACGTAGACGTGGCAGGTCGAGCACGCGAGGTTGCCGCCGCAGGCATGACCGACCCGCGCGCCGCATTCCTCGGCGACCTCCAGGATCGTCATGCCGGCCTTGGCGTCGACGGTGATCGGATCTCGGACACCTTTGGTCCGCGGGTTGAGAAACGTCAGCTTCGGCATCGTCGTTATCCTTCGCGTCCCTTGGGCGGCGCCATCTTCGCCTCGGCTTCGTCGAGCGACACGCCCTGGAAGCCCGCGGTGATCGCGCGATTCATCCGCGCCTGCGCGAACGGCTTGGTGGCGAGGTCGAGCCCCTCGATCGCGTGGCGGATCGCGAGGTGATCCTCGCCGTTGATCGCCGCCTCGAGCACTCCCATCGCCGTCTCGCCTGCCGTCTTCACGTCCTGGCCGACCTGCGGGTCATCGAACAACGCGGCGTCGCTGGCGAATGCACCGCGCGTCGCCTGCAGGATCCGATTGGCCTCGACACGCTCGACCGCGAGGTTGCGTTTCGCGAGATCTTCCTCGGCGAAATCGAACGATTCGATCAGCATGCGCTCGACCTCTTCGTCGGACAGGCCGTAGCTCGGCTTGACGTCGACCTCGGCCGACGTGCCGGTGGTCAGCTCCTTCGCGAGCACCTTGAGCAAGCCATCGGCATCGATCAGGAATGTGATCTCGACGCGCAGCATGCCAGCGACCATCGGCGGCAGGCCCTTCAGCATGAAGCGCGCGAGCGAGCGACAGGCGTCGACCGTCTCGCGCTCGCCCTGCAGCACGTGGATATCGAAGCCGGTCTGGTTATCGGCGTACGTCGTGAACGTCTGCGTGGCGCCGGCTGGAATCGTCGTGTTGCGATGGATCAGCTTCTCGACGACGCCGCCCATCATCTCGACGCCGAGCGACAGTGGCACGACGTCGAGCAACGTGACGTTCTGCTGACCGCCGGCGAGCACGTCGGCTTGGACCGCGGCGCCGAGCGCGACGACCTGCTCGGGATCTAGATCGGACAGGATCGGCCGGTCGAACAGCGCGGTGACAAAGTCGCGAACGACCGGCGAGCGCGTCGAGCCACCGACCAGGATCACACCGTCGAGCTCCGATTTCTCGAGCTCGGCATCCTTGAGTACGCGGCGGCAGGCCTTCGCGGTTCGGTCGAGTAGCGGGGCCGCGAACGCGGCGAGCCGCTGACGATCGATCGTGCGCACGAACGTACCGGCGGCGCGGACGCAGCCGACACAGGTCGTGCGATCGGAGGTCAGACGCGCCACCCCGGAAGGCAGCACGTCGCCGCAGATCGTGTAGATACGCTCTGCATTCGCGGTGATCAGCTCGTGCACGATCGTCATGCCGGGCGAGCCACCCACGACGTCCGCGCGCGCATGCGCGGGAGACGACACGTGAAGGTGGAACTCCACCGACTCCGCATCGCTGAGCGCCTCCTTGACGCGGCGAGCTTCGCGAACCGCCTGCGCGACCAGCCCGCGCGGCGCGATCGAGAGGGCGTCGTTCGTGATCCCGCTCGCGATCGCGCGATCGAGATCGTCGCCACCGAGCGCGGAATCACCGCCGGTCGCCTTCACCTCGAACACACCGTCGACCAGCTTGAGGATCGAGATGTCGAAGGTGCCGCCGCCGAGGTCGTAGACCGCGTAGCGACCCGCCGGACCGGCACCGCGATCGAGTCCGTACGCCACCGCCGCCGCGGTGGGCTCGGCGAGGAGCCGCATCACCTCGAGTCCGGCAAGCCGGCCAGCATCACGCGTGGCCTGGCGCTGCGCATCGTCGAAGTACGCCGGCACCGTGATCACGACGCCTTCGATCGGGCCACCGAGCGAGGTTTCCGCGCGCCGCTTGAGCTCGCGCAGCACCTCGGCCGAAATTTCGACCGGGGAGATCAGCCGGGTGCCACTGACCTTGACCGAGATCGCGCGGTCGTCGCCCTCGATCTCGTACGGCAGCATCGCGCGGAAGTCGACGACGTCCTTCATGCCGCGACCGATCAGTCGCTTGACCGAGTTGATGGTTTCGCGCGGCAGCTCGACCGCCTTGGCCTCGGCGGCCTTGCCGACGAGCACGCTGCCATCTTTCGCGTAGTGCACGACCGAGGGCACCAGCGGCCCGCCCTCGCCCGCGATCACCGCCGGCGAAGCATCGGCGACGTACGCGACGAGGCTGTTCGTGGTGCCGAGATCGATCCCGACCACGCGCTGCTTGCAGGCCTCCTTGACCGTGGATTGGCCGGGCTCTGCAATTTGCATCAACATCGGATTATCTATTCGTCGTCGAGCGCGGAGTCGCACTCTTCGAGGTAGCGCTCGACGTAGCGCAGCAGGATCAGCTGACCTTTGATCGCCGCGAGTCGTGTCGGACGATCGCTCTCGAGGTCCGCGAACAGCGTCCGGAGCTCCGCGAACGCCGCCTTGCGGCGCGCCTTCATGGCGCCCTGCAGCCGTTCCACTTCATCGAGCTTGCCGGCATGGCGCGCCTCGGCGAGCACTTCGCGCTCCTCGAGCAGATCCATCACCAGCGCTGGATCGATGCGCTCGTTATCGCCGATCACGATGCCTTCGCGCCCGAGCAAGTACTCCGCGCGCGACGCGGGCTTCTTGAGCAGCACGTACGCGTCGTTGAGCGCGCGCGCCGCCGACAGCGCTGCGACGCGCTCGTTGGCCGGCCGCGACGCGAACTTGTCCGGGTGCAGCTCCTTGCTGCGCGCGAAGAACGCCTGCTCGAGCGTGTCCGCGTCGAGATCGTAGCGCGCGGGCAAGCCCAGCAACGCGAACGCATCGGCCTGACGACCGGTGGTCATCGTTGGACGATCATCAGCCGGATGATCAGAAGTTGACGGACTCGCCACAGCCGCACGCACCCTTTGCATTCGGGTTGTTGAACTTGAAGCCGTGACCCATCATCCCCTTGACGAAGTCGAGCTGCATGCCGCCGAGGTACACCAGGCTCTTCGGATCGACGACGATCGACACGCCGTGCCCGGAGAACGTCTTGTCGGTCGGCCGGATCTGCTCCGCCCATTCGAACACGTAGGTGAACCCCGTGCAGCCGCCACCGCGCACGCCGATGCGAATGATCGCGTCGGGCGTGTTGCGCTTCGCGCGCTGCTTCGCGATCTCCTCGGCAGCTGCCGCGGTGATCTCGACCTCGCGCTTTCCGATCGTCGGAGCGGCAGGAGGGGTCGTCGGGTTGGTTGCAGTGGAGCTCATAGCGTTCACTTCGGGTGCTTCTTCTTGTAGTCCTCGATCGCCGCCTTGATCGCATCCTCGGCAAGCACCGAGCAGTGGATCTTGACCGGCGGGAGGTTGAGCTCCTCGACGATCTGCGTGTTCTTGATC
>JACCYD010001236.1 GCA_013696695.1 Deltaproteobacteria bacterium
CCGCGAGGATCGGCAGCGTCGCGACGTAGCGACCGCCGCGCTTCGCGACCGCGTCGAACAGCACGCGCAGATTCGCGAGGTCCCCTGCTCCACCGCTCGCCGGTGACGCCAGGCCGTAGACCGGCGCGAACACGCCCCACCTTCGTCCCTGGTTGCCAGACGACGACCCCGGTCCGCCGTGAGCGCGCGATGGCGCGGCGACGCCGAGCGCGAGGCCGCGCTCGACGCCGCAGCGCCACGCGACCTGGTGATAGCCGAGCTCGCCATCGAGCCAGATGCTCGCTCGCCGCAAGCAATGCACCTGGCCTCCGGGCCACGCGTGCGAATCGGCGGGCAGCCCGAACAGCCGACCACGCGCGGAGTGCGTGCGGCCCGACTCGGTGGTGACTTCGATTTCCCATGGTTGGTCTGCGGCCGCAGGCACCGCGAATGCGATCACGAGCGAGCCATCCCAACCGACGACGACCGGCGGCACGATCTCGTTCCAGCGATTGCGCTCGAGATCGGCGAGCGCACCGCGAACATCGTCGTCGGTCTGCACCTGGACACCGAGATCAGGCGCGAGTGCGCGAATCGCCGCGAGCAGCGACTCCTCGCTCGACGTGGTGGGCTCACCCGTCCAGCTGATGTAATCGGGATCGAGGCCGGCAGCCTTCGCGAGCGCGCGGACGTTCGCCACCGGCTAGCTCAACCCACGAGCCGCAGCCACCAGCCCGGCATGATCCCCATCTCCATGATCAGGATGGGGCACGCCGCGATCACGAACAGCAACCCCGCCGACTTGGTCGTGATGAACGGCTGGGTGGATTCGCGGAAGTACATCGCGGTGACGATGCGCAGGTAGTAGTAGATGCTGATCGCCGAGTTGACGATGCCGACGAGCACCAGCCACACGAGCTGGGTGTCGGGCACCTCCATCGCCGAGCTGAAGATGTAGAACTTGCCAAAGAACCCGCCGGTGGGCGGCATGCCGCCGAGTGACAGCAGGCATAGCGTCATCGCGAATGCCGCCGCCGGATGCTGACTGCCGAAGCCCGACCAGTCGTCGATCAGCAGGCGCTCGCGGTTCTTGCTACCGACGTACTGGACGACGGCGAACGCGCCCATTGTCGTGAACGAGTACGCGATCAGGTAGTAGGTGATCGCCGAGTTCGCCGTCGGCGAGCCCAGGCCCATCGCGCAGATGCCGACGAGCAACACGCCCGCGTGCGAGATGCTCGAGTACGCGAGCATCCGCTTGATGTTGTCCTGGCGGATGGCCGTGATGTTGCCGATCGTGATCGTCAGCGCGGCGATCACGACGAGCGGCGAAGCCCAGCCGAGCGTGCCGAACGGCAGCACGTCGCCACCGAGCGCGACGCCGAACACGCGAAGCATCGCAGCGATCGCGGCCGCCTTGACGGCAGCGGCCATGAACGCGGTGACCGGCGTCGGTGCGCCTTCGTACGCATCGGGCGCCCACATGTGGAACGGCACCGCGGCGACCTTGAAGCCGAACGCGACGACCAGCAGGAAGCCGCCGGCGATCACGAGGCCCGGGTTCTGGGTCTGCGCCAGCGCCGTCTGCATCTTGATCAGGCTCGACGTGCCGGCGGCGCCGTAGAGCAACGCCATCCCGTAGACGAGGAACCCGGTCGCGAACGCACCGATCAGGAAGTACTTCATCGCGGCTTCGTTGCCGCGGCGCGAGCGACGGCGCATCGCCGTCATCACGTAGACGCCGATCGACATCGTCTCGATGCCGAGGAAGATCGTCACTAGATTTGCCGCGTGCGCGAGCATCACCATGCCCGATGCCGACAGCAGCATGACGCCGTAGTACTCGCCGACCTGCCAGCCGTGCTCGCGCTGGTGCGAGGGGGACAGCAGCGCCGCGAACGCGGTGATCACCGCGAACAGTGCGGACAGCACGTAGGCTTGCTTGTCGGCGACCAGCATCGTGCCGAGGAGCTCGATGCGGATGCCGGGCGCGATCTGGCGATACAGGATCACCGACGCGACCGCGGAAGCGAGCGCACCAGCGACCGTCAGCCCGACGAGCGCGGTGCGATCCTTGCCCTTGTAGAACGCCTCGGCGAGGACGAGCAGCATGCCCACGACCGCGAGGATCAGGTACGGGACGATGTAGCCGAGATGTGCGGGATCGAAGTTCATGGCCGGCCTCCCGCTGGAACTGGTGCGCCAGCCGGGGGAGCCGCACCTGGTGCGCCAGCCGGGGGAACCGCACCTGGTGCGCCAGCCGGGGGAACCGCACCTCCTGGTGCGCCAACCGGGGGAACCGCACCTCCTGGTGCGCCAAGTGGTGGTGGTGTGGCCGGCAGTTTCTGCATCGCCTTGTCGACCGCAGCCGCACCCTTGGCGACCTCGTCGAGGCTCTTCGTCAGGTCAGCACCATAGCGATGCGCCGGACCATCGGGCTCCTTGAGCCGCTGGATCTGCGTCGTGGTGAAGCTCTCCACGCTCTTCTCCATCAGGTTCAAGAACGGCCGCGGGAACAAGCCCATCAAGAAGATGCCGATCACGAGCGGGATGAACGTCGCGAGCTCGCGACCATCGAGATCCGGCAGGTGGCCGTTCTTCGCCTTGTCGAGCTTCCCGAAGAACACCTTCTGGAACATGTAGAGCAGATAGATCGCACCGAGAATCACGCCGGTCGTCGCGAACG
>JACCYD010001237.1 GCA_013696695.1 Deltaproteobacteria bacterium
GTCCCGCACGGTCGTTAAAGGATGTCCGAGACTCGTTCGACGCTGTCCTCGGGCACGTTGCTGTATCGGGTGATCGGCGAGTCGCTCGAAGTGCTGCTCGTCCATCCGGCCGGCAATTACAACCGCCGCGCGCCGTGGGGAATCCCGAAGGGCGCACCCGATCCAGATGAGGAGCTCGAGGCCACCGCGCGTCGCGAGACGCTGGAAGAGACAGGCCTCGACATCACGCACACGCTCACGCATCTCGGCTTCGTGGATTACACGCGTTCGAAGAAGCGTGTCCACGCGTACGCCGGTCCCGCGCCGGAAGGTGCCGCGCCTCGTTGCGCGTCGTGGGAAGTCGACAAGGTCGAGTTCATCGAGATCACGCGGGCGCGCCGGATCATCCATCCCGATCAAGCGGCACTGCTCGATCGACTCCAGCGTCACCTCGAGCCTGACGCAGCGACAGACGCTATCTCCAAGCCGGCGTAACTCGGCATTCCTCGTCGGAGTGTCGCGGTTGTCGCAGCTGTCGACACAGCGTTGGGCTGTCAGCAAAACTGACACGCGGATCATTTCGTTCTAGACAAAACTGGGCTGTATGGCACAGTCGGCCGCTCATTTGTTCGGGCCGCTGAGGAAGCGGACGCGTTAAGCAGCTGGAACTGCTTGCGCGACCCTACCTGCCCGGATAGCTCACTTGCCGCACGGTCGTCGGTGCGCAACGTGCACGGAACTGAAGCACGAGCTGGCTCGTAGTTCTCCGGCAACGGGGAATCACAGCCGGGATGCAACGGTTCGAATTCCAACGACGTCTCAAACTTGAGGAGTATCGCCATGGCCACCACGCATGAAACCCGTCGCGGGCGCACGCAGCCCAACCGGACCACGACCACGGCCCATGTGAAGAGCGTCGTTCTCGGTTCCCGTGCCGCAAAGGCGGCGGCGGCAGCAGCTACTCCCGCCAGTGCCGTTGCTGAGCCGGTAAAGAAGGTCGTTCGGCTTCGTACGCCGGATTCTGACGATCATCTGGCCGCGTATTTCCGTCAGCTGGCGGAGCACGAGTTGCTCACGCCCGAGGACGAGCGCGAGCTTTCGCAGGGCATCGAGGACACCGAGATCCTGACGTGGGAGCGCGTGCTCTCTCGCCCCGAGATCGTCGTTCACGTGCTGTCGCTGATCGAGCCGAACCTCGAGAACCCGTTGAAGTTCCCCAAGCTCCTCACGGCGATCGAGACGATGACGAGCAAGAAGCTCCGCAAGGAGCCGAAGCTCGTCAAGAAGCTCGCGTCGATCTCGAAGGAGTCCGCGGTTCAGATGCGTGGACAGGATCTCGATCGCGTCCACATCGATGCCGTCATTCGCGAGCTCGCTCGGGCTCGCGAGGACGCGCTTGCGGGTACACCGACGTGGTGGCCCGAGGCCGCCGCAAACGATGCGGGTGCGTTCCTCGATACCGTGCGTCAGGCACATCGCGATGCGATGAACCTGCGTGACGAGTTCGTGCGCGCGAACCTCCGCCTCGTGGTCACGATGGCACGCCGCTACGATCGTGGCGGGATGCCGCTCGCCGACCTGATCCAGGAGGGCAACCTCGGGCTCATGCACGCGGTGTCGCGCTTCGACTATCGCCGCGGGCTGCGGTTCTCGACCTATGCGTGCTGGTGGATTCGCCACGCCATCGGTCGTGCGCTCGCCGACAAGGCGCGCGCGGTCCGCATCCCGGTCCACATGCTCGAGGCGCAGCAGCAGCTCGAGAAGGTGCGCCAGGCGCTGGTCGGTGAGCTCGGTCGTCCGCCGACTCCCCAGGAGCTGGCGAAGGCCGCGCGGGTCCCGCTCGCGAAGCTCAACCAGATGCACCGTTACATCATGGGACAGCCGATGTCGCTCGACCGGCCGGTGCACGATGACGACGATCGTACGTTCGGCGACACGATGGCCGATCCGGATACCGAGGAGAGCTCGCCCGAGGACAACCTGACCACCGAGACCCTCACGGGTCAGATCAAGAAGTTGATCCACCACCTCTCGCCGATCGAGGCCGACGTGCTCACCAAGCGCTTCGGGCTCGGCGACGATGAGGAGCGGACCTTCCGAGAGATCGGTGATCAGTATCACCTGTCGCGCGAGCGCATCCGTCAGATCCAGAACTCGGCACTCGACAAGCTGAAGCGCGCGCTCGAGCGCGAGCATCGCGGCCACGTCGTGATGTAGCGAGGGCTGTTCGTCGATTACGCCGGCATTGTCCGGTGCTAGGGTCCACGTCGATGAAGACGTGGGCCCTTTTTGTCGTGGTGTTGTCGTCGGTAGCGTTCGCGGATAGCCAGCAACCGCAGCCGTCGAAACAACAACCGCCTTCAAATCCCGGGTACAGCGGCCACGGCGCCAACTCCGTGTCGGAGAAGGAGATCGCGAAGTACCTCGCGCCGCAGCTACCCGACACGGTCGCGCGCCGCATCCAGACGATGCTCGATGTTCGTGGCGCGGGCGGCGGCATCATGACCGCCAAGGGCGATCGCATGGTGTTCAACACGCGGATCACCGGCACGTCGCAGATCTGGCGGCAGGACGGCCCGATGAAGTTCGCGATCCAGCTGACCGGTGGCGAGGATCGCACTGCGGCGGTCGACATCACGCCCGACGATCGCTGGATCGTGGTCAGCCGCGATGTCGGGGGTCAGGAAAACCCCGGCCTCTACTTGATGCCGATCGAGGGCGGCCAGCTCAAGCTCGTCCAGCACGCGCCGAAGGTGCAGTCGTCGCTCCAGTACGTCAGCGACGATTCGAAGTGGCTGTACTTCCGCGCCAACGACATCGCCGAGGACTCGTACGCGATCTATCGCTACGACATCAACGCCGGCAAGAAGGAGCTGGTGTTCGATCAGAAGGGCCTGTGGTCGATCGCCGACCGCAAGGGCGATCAGTGGCTGATGTACAAGCAGCTCGGCTCGGCGCAGGTCGAGATCTACTCCTACGACCTCAAGTCGAAACAGCTGACGCCGGTGCTCGGCCAGAACGAGCTCGAGGAGTACGAGGTCCAGTTCGGCGCGAAGCCGGGCCAGGTGCTGGTCAAGACGAACAAGCCGTCGGACTTCCGCCGCGTGTATTCGTTCGAGCGCGGCAAGCTGACGCCGATCACGCCGGAGCTCAAGTACGACGTCGACGAGTTCTCGATCGACGACGCGCGGCAGCGCATCTACTACCGGATCAACGAGGGCGGCTACAGCAAGCTCGCGGTCCTC
>JACCYD010001290.1 GCA_013696695.1 Deltaproteobacteria bacterium
GCGCTGTTCCACGCGATCAGCGCGTACTGCAATGCCGGATTCTCGACGTTCTCCGACAACCTCGTCGGGTTGTCGGACAGCGCAGCGTCCCTGATCATCATCTCGCTGCTGATCATCGTCGGCGGCCTCGGTTACCTCACCTTCGAGGAGCTCATGCGCTGGTGGCGCACCGCGCGCGCGAAGCGGACCGGCGTTCGACTGATCGTGCGCGGCCAGCATCGCCTGTCGAGCCACACCTGGGCCGTGGTCGTGACGACGGTCGCCCTGCTCGTGCTCGGCTGGGTGCTGTTCGCGATCTTCGAATGGAACGACACGCTTGCCGGCAAGTCGGTCTTCGACAAGCTCGTCAATGCGTGGTTCATGTCGGTCACGCCGCGTACCGCGGGCTTCAACGCCATCGATTACGGGCAGGTCGGTAACGACACCGCGACGCTCACGATGATGATGATGCTGGTCGGCGGCTCGCCGGGCTCCACAGCCGGTGGCATCAAGACGACGACCCTCGCCGTGCTCGTCGCGCTCGGGCTCTCGCGCATCCGCGGCAAGCGCTACGTGGAGCTCAAGGGCCGCTCGATTCCTCCGGGCACGATCGAACGCTCGGTAGGAATCCTGCTGCTCGCGGTGCTCGTGCTGGCGGTGGCGTTCTTCATTCTCAGCGCGATCGAGTCGGTCGGGACCTCGGCCGCCGAGACGCGCCAGCAGTTCTTGCCGATCCTGTTCGAGACAATCAGCGCGTTCGCGACGGTGGGCGTCTCGATGAACCTCACGCCAGTGCTCCACCCGGCCTCCAAGCTCGTAGTCGTCGCCCTGATGTTCATCGGCAGGGTCGGGCTGCTGTCGTTCTTCACCGCGGTGACGATGCGTCGCGCCACCGCGGCGACGTATGTTCGAGCGGCGCAGGAAGATGTGATCGTCGGATGAATCGCTTCGTGGTCATCGGGCTCGGCAACTTCGGCGCGACCATCGCGAAACGGCTCTACGCGCTCGGGCACGAGGTCGTCGCGATCGACACCGACGAGGCGCAAGTCGATGCCCTCGGTCCGATGGTGACCCGCGCGGTCGTCGGCGACGCGAGCCAGCGCGGCGTGCTCGAGGATGCCGGCGCCGACGGTGCCGATGCGGGCATCGTCGCGATCGGCGAGGATCTCGGAGCGTCGATGCTGTCGCTGCTGGCGCTCCGCGACGCCGGCGTCAAGGCGACCTATGTCAAGGTCATGTCGGAGGACCACGCGCGCATTGCCGAGGCGCTGGGCGCGACCGACACGATCTTTCCCGAGCTCCAAGCCGCCACGAACCTCGCGGCCCGCATCACATCGGGCAAGCTGCTGCACTACACCGCGTACGGCGATCAGTTCGGCATCCAGGAGATGGCGGTGCCCGATTCGTGGGCCGGCAAGACACTCACCGATCTCAAGGTCTCGACCGAGTACCAGATCCAGGTCGTCGCGGTGCACGACCTCCTGCGCGATGCGATCTCGATCCCGGATCCTAACCAACCACTCACGCCGTCGGACACGCTGTTGATCGCTGGTGCGCCCGAGCAACTCGAGAAGCTCACGAAGCTTCGCTAGATCGCGCATCGCGGAACGCCTGGATCTCGACGATCACCCCGACCGCACGATCGCGATCGTCCCGGGCTCTCGCGCGCAAGCCCTGGTGATAGCGTCGCGCACGATGATCCTCGATCTCGCTGGGCACCTGGAACGGATGAAGCGCGACGGGTTCACGATCGTCGAGAATGCGATCGATCCCGGGCTCGTCGCGAACTTGCGCGACGATCTCGCGCGGCTCGAGCGCCAGCTCGACGTCAAGCCGGCCACCAACATCTTCGAGGGCAGCAAGACGCTTCGCATCTACAACCTGCTCGCGCGCGGCGCGATCTACCAGCAGGTCCCGGTCCACGAGCACATCCTGCCGATCATCGAGGGTGTTCTCGATCGCGGCTGCCTGGTGTCTTCGTTGTCGTCGATCGCGATCGGCCCGGGCGAGGTCGCCCAACCACTCCACGCCGACGACCAGCTGATCCCGTTGCCCAAGCCGCACGTCAGCATCATCTGCAACACGATGTGGGCGCTGACCGATTTCACCGCTGCGAACGGCGCGACCCGCGTACTCCGCGGCTCCCATCTTGCCGACCGCTCGCCGCAGCCGTATGGCGAGCCCGGCGATCTCGAAGCGGCGGAGATGAATGCTGGCAGCGTGCTCGTCTTCGACGGCTCGATCTGGCACGGCGGCGGTGCGAATCAGACGACCGAGACGCGGGTCGGGCTCGCGATGAACTACTGCGCCGGCTGGCTGCGTCAGCAGGAGAACCAGCAGCTCGGGATCCCGCTCGACGTGGCGCGCGGATTCTCACCGCGCCTGCGCAAGCTCGCCGGCTTCGGCCTCTACAAGCGCTTGCTCGGCCACATCGACAAGTGCAGTCCTGACGAT
>JACCYD010001335.1 GCA_013696695.1 Deltaproteobacteria bacterium
TAGTCGTTCAGCGCGTACGGGAAGATCGGGTTTCCGATCGAGGTCTCGTCTGCCAGCAGCATGTGCTCGCCGAACTCGACCCGAAACTGACCGGTGCCGACACCGAGCACCGGGTGTTGCCGCAGCATCTCGAGCGCGACGTGCCACGCCTGCGTGCGACCATTCCATTTGTCCGGCGACGTGAAGCTGGTGATGCTGGTCAAGTAGGGTTGGGGCTCGGACCACAGCAGTCGGGTCGGTACCACCTGGACCAACACGATCGCGAGCACGTAGGTGGCGGCGAGCCGAGCCAGCGCCGGTCGAAGCTGAGACCGCTTGATCGAGAGCGCGGCCAGCACGACCACGTAGACCCCCAGGATGACCCATGCCGACCGCGTGCGATTCGCGACGATGACGAACGTCGTCGCCACAGCGGTGAGGTGCGCCGACGGGCGCCGAGACAGCAGGAACCACGGCAAGCTCACCACCAGGAACAACGACACCCAGTTGCGATGGCCGATCAGGGAACCGAGGACGTCCGACTTGTAGAACGGGTTGTAGTGGTTGAAGAACGCGAACAGGCTCCCCGCGATCACGATGCCCACCGGCCACACGAGCAGCGCCCGCACCCGATGAAAGCTGACGGCTGTATTCTCGAGCCACACCGCGATCACGAGGAGCGAGGACAGGAAGCCGACGCGGTCCAGGTACGTTCCCCAGTTGCGCGGAATGCACGCGAGCTCCAGGACGAGGAGCGCAGCGAGACCGACATGCCAGCTTCGCAGCTTCACCTCGTTCGCCCGTAACAGCGCGACAGAAGCCAGGGCGCCCGAGGCCAGGAGCCAGATCAGCTTCGGGATCAAGTTGGCGTGGATGACGCCAGCAAACAACCAGATCGATACCAGCGGCACCACGAGCCACGCGATCGTGATCGCCAGCATGACCCTGCGGCGCATCTCGCGAAGGTAACACGCACGTATGGCGGGCCCGATCGTATGCTGACGTCGTGCGGGCCCTCCTCGTCTTGGCGCTGCTCGCTTCGATCGGATGCCGCAAAGATCGTTCGCGGCCGGGAGATCGGCTGGCGCCCGAGATTCTTCGCGAGATGCTCGCGGGCGAGCCTGGCCCGATCAACGTGTCACCCGACGGACGCTACGTGTTGTCGAGGAAAGCCGACGCGACGGCGCTCGTGTTTCCGATCACCGAGCTCGCATCCAACCAGATTGTCGCCACGTTTCAGATCGACGATGCGACGCTTGGAGGCCGCGCGTGGCGTCCAGACGGCGCGCAGCTCGCGTTCCTGCTCGGCCTCCAGGGCTCGCCTCGATTCGCGTTCTGGTTGGTCGATGTCCCCTCCGGGCAGGTCCGGCGAGTCGACATGACGCCGATCGAAGCAGGATCGTTTCGGTGGGCACCGAGCGGGACGCGGATCGCATTCGTGCGAGTCACCGGTCAGCGCCGCGATCTGGTGGTGTTCGATACCGCCGACCAGCGGCCGAGCTTCGCGACCGTGGTCGAGGTCGTCTCTCAGAAGGCGAGCTTCTTCTGGTCACCGGATGGCAAGCAGTTGGCGACCGTCGAGGACCATGACCTCGGAACGGTCGCGCTCGCCTCGATCGGCGGTGGCCTCGAGCGCATCCCGGTGGTTCCGGGCGGCGAGGTGCGAGGGTTCTCGTGGGCGCCAGACGGCAGCGAGCTCCTCGTCACCGCGCGGCCGGTGAATGCCGAGACGTTCCAGCTGTGGCGCATCGATCTTGCCAGCCGGGCCGCCGAGCTGGTGACGGCACCCGATGGAGACGTCTCGGGCCCACTCCACGTGCCGGGATCGAACGCGGTCATCTATCACCTCGCGCGCGACAACGGCATGGCCATGATCCAGCTCGCCAACACCACCTCCACGAAGCTCGGCATTGCCAACGGGATCAGCACGGTGACGGGCTTCTCCAGCGATGGCAAGACCGCGCACTTCCTCCACCGAGGTCCGACGACCGCGAGCACGTTGTACGCCCTCGAGCTCGCGACCGGACACTCCACGAAGCTGCGCGATCCGAGCTTGCCAGCAGGCGTCGCCGGCGAGCGCATCGTCCTGCGATCGAAGGACGGGCTCGACATCCCGTGCTTCCTGTGGCGCGCGCCGACGCCACCCGCACACGGGCGCACGCTCGTCGTCAATGTTCACGGCCACGGTGGGCAGACCGTGCTGGCGTGGGACGCGACCTCGCAGCTCCTCGTCCGCCACGGTCTCGACGTGCTCTCGGTCGATTATCGTGGCTCGGTCGGCTACGGAGCGAGCTTCGAGCGGCGAACCGAGCGATCCGGCGCCGTGACTGACGTGCTGCTCGCCGTGCACCACGCGACCGAGGTGCTCGGCATTCCGCCTTCGCGGATCCTGCTGATGGGAGGCAGTCTCGGTGGCGCGATCGTCGTGGCTGCCGCCACGGAGGAACCCGACGCCGTCGGCGCCGTCGTCGTGACGTCGCTCGGCGGCGGGCTGGCGAAGCCCCGCAAGCCCGCGCGACCGTTCGCGGGCGCGCTGCTGGGGTTCCATGGCGAGCACGATGCGCTACCCGCGGCCACGGCGCAGTCGTGGTTGGCGGCGTCGCTCGGCATCACCCCTGCGTTCACGACCTTCGAGCGAGAGGGACACTTCTTCCACCGCAACGAATCGTGGGCGCGGGTCTACGCGGCGATCCTCGAGACGGCGTCATCGCTGAAGTAAGCAATAGCTGCCGTCTTCGACGAGGACCGGAAGCTGCGGACACTCTCTGCAGGAGCAGAGGACCAGATCTCCAATCGTGCCGATTCGAGCGAGGCCGAGCACGTAGTTCCGCAGCCAATAAACGCGCGACGTGTCCCACGTGTCGGTCAGCACGACGTTGCGCCGGCGCGTGGCTGCTCGCAACGGCTCGACCACCGCGACGAAGTCACGGTCGAGGGCGAGCTCGAACGCGTAGCGCGCTTCGATCGCGACGAGCGCGGGAACCTGGCACGCGATGAACACGCCGAGCACCAGCGAACGCCACCGTGGCACGACGAGCACGTCGAGGGCGCTGATCACGATGACCACCACGGGCACCGTCACGAGGCTCGTGATCTTGAACAGGTGGTAGCCACGTACGATCTCGGCGACGAACAACGCATACGCCAACCCGAGAACGACGCCCGTTCCGATCGCCAGGGTTGTCGGGCGGGCGCGCCACCAGCTGAACGCGACGACGAGGAGCGTGCACAGCACGAGCGCCGGCACGATCGCCGCGGCCCACCCGTCGAGTGCGGTCGAGATTGCGGGCGCTTCGTCCTCGAGCTGGCGGCTCGTGAACTTGAAGTGGTCGCGGAACGGCGTGAAGCCGAAGACGTGTGCCAGCGACACGTTCCAGGAGATGACGTCGCTCGATGGGAACAGCACGCTCCGATCCGCCGGTTGCGTCGAGACCTCGAACGTTCGCTCGGGATGCTCGCCGATGATCTGGCCTCGTTCCGCGATTCGCAGCGTGCCCATCGGTGCGAGGACGATCACGAGCGCCAGCACCTGCAGCACCGCGACCACGCGGAACTGGCCCTGCCGCACGGCGACGACCGCGACGAGCGGGATCACGATCACGAACGCGAGCCCGTACGCGGCGAGGAGTGCCGCGAGGACCAGCGCGAGCAGGACTTGCGATCGGCGTCCTCGGTTCGGCGTCGACGCGATCGCGCAAGCTGCTGCGACGAGCGCGCACGCGGCCAGCTGAGGGAGGTAATGCTCCATGGCGACGAACACGAGCAGCGGGTGTGCGCCCACCAGCACGCCGATCACGATCGCCACGCGCCGGCCGAGGCCGACACTGCACGCGAGCCAGTGCGCGCCACAGGCGACGAGCGCTGCGATCGCGGGAACCCCCGCAGCGACGGTGCGGAACGGATCCAGGCCCAGGACGTTCGCGAACGTTCCGAGGAACGAATGGATCCCGAGCGAGTAGGCCTCTGCGCGCGGCACGCCGAGTTGCGACGCGAACACGAGCAGCGTGTGTTGCGCACCGTCCTGGTGGCGAAGGCTATCGAGCTGGTTGCCGGCAACGCTGAACGCGTCGTGGACGATCATCGGAAACGCGGAGGCCGCGATGGCGACCAGGATCGGCACCACCTCGACGCCCCAGCCGCGACCCGCATCGCTCGAGCGCCGGACGACCACCGCCACGGCACCGACGACGACCGCGCTCATCACCATCGTCTGTACCAGCGATGGCGCGCGGCATAGCAACAGGACGTTACTCGCGATGATCAGCACGCAGGCGCCGACCACGATGCTGGCGCTCGTCATCGCCCGGTCGGGCACCGGCTCGCGAAGCACGCCGACGAGCACACCACGCCCGACCACCCAGCACACCGCCAGGATCTCGACCGCGACGACGACGAGTGCGACGGCGCCGACCGCGTCGGTCAGGAATAACCGGATCGCGATCGCAGCGACGATCGGCACGAGCGCGTACCACTTCGAGAGTTGATCCACCGAGTGCCGTCAGTGTAGCCGCTGGCTCGTGGCGCACGCGATCGCATGAACGAATGTTCACCGGGCTTCCGCAGCGCTGGTAGAGTTGATCCGTGATCCTGCGGATCCTCTCCGGCGCGATCGTCGCGCTCGCGGTCGTCCTGGGGCTGGCCGTCGCGACCGCCAACACGCCGTCGCCGTCGCCGCAGTTACTCGTGACCGGCAAGGCGATCTACGAGAGCAGCGTGGGTTGTCATGCGTGTCACGGCGTCACCGGTCAGGGGAACGGCCCGGTGGCGTTCTCGATCAAGCCGCCTCCGCGCAACTTCGTGACGGAGCCGTTCAAGGGTGGCGACTCCGTAGAACAGGTGTTCGCGACGATCACGTACGGCCTGCCGAGGACGTCGATGGTCGGCTACCCGCAGGTGCCAGAGGTGCATCGGTGGGCGCTCGCGTATTACGTACTGTCGTTTAGACGTCGATGATCGTACACGGGTCGTCGATCCTCGATCAGTGCTCCGATCGACTGTGATCGCGCGACAGCCGTGAGATCGTCGGGCGGTGGTCGTCGCAGCCCTTGCCCTTGCCGCTGCGCTCGCGATCGCGCTGATCTGGCGCAACGCGTGGGCGCCCGCCGCCGGTGCGCTGGTCGGCGTGGCGATCGCAGCTGTGGGCGGCGTTGTCGTGCTCGGCGATGCGGAGCACGCAGCGCGCGATCTGTGGCAACCGCTGATCGTCGTGGTCGGCATCATGCTGACCACCGCGTGCATGGCCGAGCTCGGCGTGTTCGCGTGGCTCGCGACCTGGATCGAGCCGCGCACGCGAGGCCCGGTGCGCCATGCGTTTCGCATGGTGTTCGTGATCTCGGCGGTGACGGCCGCGCTGCTGTCGAACGACGCTGCGATCCTGCTGACGACGCCGGTCGTGATCACGCTGATCAAGGCCGTCTATCCGATCCGGCATCCGAAGTTCACCATCCCGTTTGCGTTCGCGGTGTTCGTCGCGGCCGGCGTGGCACCGCTGCCAACCGGCAATCCGATGAACCTCGTCGTCGCGTCGCGCGCCGGGATCGACGTCAATTCGTACGCGCTGCGCATGGTGCCGATCGCGATCGTTGGCTGGTTCGTCGCATACGCGATCCTCGCG
>JACCYD010001338.1 GCA_013696695.1 Deltaproteobacteria bacterium
ACGTGGTGCCTTCGGCCGCGGTCGACGTGGCGCGCACCGCGCCGCCATGAGCGATCGCGATCTGCTCGACCATGTAGAGGCCGAGGCCGAGGCCGCGTACCCGGGCCGGATCGATCACCGCTCGTGCGAACGGATCGAAGATCCGGGCGAGCACATCGGGCGCGATCACCGCGCCGCGGTTGGTCACCGACACGATCACCGCCCGCTGATCGGAGCTCTCGTGTGCGCGGATCTTGATCGGTCCCTGGCTCGCTTGCGCGGCATTCGTCAGCAAGTTTGCGAGCGCCTGACGTGCGCGCTCGCGATCCCAGGTTCCCGAGACATTGCCGGCAACATCGAGCTGGATGTCGCGCGGCGCCGGCATCGCGCGCGCTTCCGCGATCGCCTCGTTGCAGATGTCGGTCATGTCGAACGACGCGGGCGTCAGCAACATGCCTTCGCCGAGCCGGCTACGCGCGAAGTCGACGACCTCGTCGACCATGCGCTCGATGCGTCGCGCTCCACGCGTGATCCGCCCGACCAGCTGGGCCTGGCGTTCACCGAGCGTCATGTCGGCCAGCAGATTGGCGGACATCACGACGGCGGTCAGCGGATCGCGAAGATCGTGCACGAGCATGCCGATGAAGCGCTCGCGCACGTGATCATGCTCCGCCTCGTAGCGGGTGACGGCTTCCGCGATCGTGCGGTCGAGCGCGGTCGCGAGCGCGACCAACCCGGAGGCGAGCTCGGCCTTGCCGGCGGCCTCGAGCGCGACCTCGAGGAGCGTGCCGCGCAGCGCGGTGTATTCCTCGAGCGCGACCGTGAGCTCGTGGCCGCCGCGATGGCGTTCGAGGGCGTGGGCAGAGGCGACCGTCCGCAGATGTTCGAGCGCGTCGGCCTCCTTGCCGTCGATCCAGCTCGCGATGCCTTCGATCAGCTGCGGCATCCGTTCGATCAGCTCGCGCGATGGCGATTTGATATCGCGATGCCAGCGGGCAGCGATGTCAGTAGCGCGCTCTCGCAAGACTGCGGCGAGTGGTCTGTCAGTCATGAAACCGTCCCGCCCTCGACGTGCGGCCATCTGCAGTGTCGCGCTCCATCCCACAAGATTCCAGTGTGCGTAGACGCTACAACTTCACGGCAACTTCTTGAAACGACCGCGATCCAGCCCGTGTCGCTCGACGAGCGCCCACAAATTTTTTCGATCGATGCCGGCGGCTTTCGCGGCGCGCGTCAGGTTGCCGTGGTGGACGCGAAGGAGCTCGGTCAGGTAGCGGAGCTCGAAGTGGTCGATCGCGGCCTGCTTGAGCACGCGAAACGGCCGCTCGACATCGATCCTCATGCTCGCGCCGCCCGCCGGCAACGCGACGTCTTCCTCGCGGATCAGCTCCTCGCTGGCCATCACCATGGCCTGGTGGACCTTGTTCTCGAGCTCGCGAACGTTGCCCGGGAACTCGTACGACGAGAACCGCGCGAGCGCCTCTGGGGCGATGCCGGTGATCGTCTTGCCGAGCTTGCCGCGCAGCTTGTTGATGAAGTGCTGCACGAGCAGCGCGATGTCCTCCGGCCGATCGCGCAGCGGCGGCAGGTGCATCGGGAACACGTTGATGCGGTAGTAGAGGTCCTGACGAAAGCTGCCGCGCGCGACCAGCTGATCGAGATCGCGGTTCGTCGCGGTGATGATGCGAACGTCGACGCGGCGATCTTGATCGTCGCCGATGCGGCGAAACTCCTGCGACTGGAGGACGCGGAGGAGCTTCGCCTGCAGCGCCAGCGGCAGCTCGCCGATCTCGTCGAGGAACAACGTCCCGGTATGCGCCGCTTGCAGCAAGCCCTCGCGATCGCGCGTCGCGTCGGTGAACGATCCGCGGACGTGCCCGAACAGCTCGTCCTCGATCAAGGTCTCTGGAATCGCGGCGCAGTTGACGACCACGAACGGTGCGTCGTGGCGCGGCGACGAGTTGTGAATCGTGCGCGCCACCAGCTCCTTGCCGGTGCCGCTTTCGCCGAAGATCGCGATCGTGACGTCGGTCGCCGCGACCATCGCGACCCGGTCGTAGAGCTCCTTGATCCACGGCCCGGTGCCGATCAAGACGTCGCTCTTGCGCGGCCGGCGCTTGTCAGCGCGCTCGACAACGC
>JACCYD010001344.1 GCA_013696695.1 Deltaproteobacteria bacterium
AGCCTCGGGCGCGTCGTCCAGGGCGAGCTGATGCGTGCCGCGCTCGACGCAGGCGAGCCGATCCGCGTGTGCCTCGCGCTCGCGCAAGAGGTTTGCTATGCGGCCGCCGGCGGCAGTCGCAATCGCACCGCGGTCGAGGCGGTCGCCAATCGGCTGCGGACGATCGCGGCGCGGGTCGGACGCCCCGAGGTGATCGGCTTTGCCGATGCGGCGATCGGCATCGCGACGCACATGAGCGGTCGCTGGCGCGATGCACGGTCCTCGCTCGAATCGGGTCTCGCCGCGCTCCGCGATCACGGCGCCGGCGTGCGCTGGGAGATCGACATCGGCGACACGTTCTGGCTCGCGACGCTGTGCTATCTCGGCGAGTGGCGCGAGATGTCGCGCCTCACCGAGATGCTGCTGCGCGACGCGATCGAGCGCGCCGATGCCGTCGCTCAGAACAACCTGCGGATCGGACGCTGCAACTTCGCGTGGCTCGTCATCGATCGCCCCGACACCGCGCGCGAGCACCTCGCGATCGCGGAGCGCGCGCTGCGTGACGAGTCGTTCCGGCTGCAAGACGTCTCGGTGATGACCGCCGCGGCCAACATCGATCTCTACGCGGGCGATCCTGCCACCGCATTCTCGCGCATCGATGGCGCGTGGAGTCAGCTCGAGCAGATCGGCTGCCTGCGGCTCCAGCAGCCGCGCATCGAGCTCGCGCTGTTGCGCGCCCGCGCGCTCCTGTCCCTCGGCAGCGCGGACCACCGGCGGGAGGCCCGCATCCACGCCGAGCTGATGATCAAGGAAGGTGCCGCGTGGGCGACCGGTCTCGGTCACCTGGTTCGTGGCGCCGTCCACGCCTGGGCCGGCGGTCCCGAAGCTGCGCGCGCCGAGCTACTCGCGGCGGAAGACCACCTGATCTCCACGGGGATGCTGGGATATTTGCAGATCGCTCGGCTTCACCGCGGGGCGATCGAAGGCGGGACGATCGGGAACGCTCGGTCCGCCACCGCGCGGGAGGTCCTCGCGGGGTTGGGGGCGGTCAACACCGACGCGATGATCCGGCACCTCCTGCCGTGGCCGGGGAGATGACGGCGACCGGCCGCTTGAGGTAGGCTGCGTAGCCGTGGGGTTACAGGTGCATGCACCTTCTTTGATCCGGTCGAATCGGATAGACGTAGTAGTGAAGCCGGCACGAGCCGGGATGAGGGACTAGTGTCAGATATTGCTCAACATCTCGCGGTGTCTCACAAGGTCGTGTTCGAGGATCTCGATTGGGAGCTCGCTCGCAAGATCGGGCTGACGCCCGACGAGATCGAGAGCCTTCTCTACTTCGCCGACATCGAGAGCCAGACCGTCCACTACTTCCTCTAGGTCTCGAAGCTGAAGGTCGCGCGCGATCCCGAGTTGCTGACGTTCCTGACGATGTGGAACTACGAGGAGTACTTCCACTCGTACGCCATCACGCACGCGCTCGAGCGCTGCGGCGTCAACGTCGAGTCGGCATCGTTGCGCGCGAGCAAGGTCCGCGCGGGTGCGCGCTTCAAGGCCAAGTTCGAAGACTTCGGCCAGGGCATGATCGCCAAGTTCGCACCGAAGCCGTTCATCGCGCTGTGGATGTTCTGGGGCTCGCTCCAGGAATGCCTCACCACGCAGGCCTATGAAGAGCTGGCGATGAACACCAAGAACCCGGTGCTCGCCGAGCTGTGCAAGCGCATCGCGAAGCAGGAGCGCCGGCACTTTGCCTATTACTTCGGTCAGGCGAAGAAGAAGCTCGAGGGCCAGCCGAAGACGCAGCAGTTCGTGCGTCTGATCGCGAACCAGTTCTATGCGCCCGTCGGTGGCGGGGTGAAGACGGATGCCGAGGGCGCCCAGCTCGTCGCCAAGCTGTTCCCGAAGGACCGCATCTTCGAGGTGATGAGCTACATCGAGAAGAAGATGGCGCTGCTCCCCGGCATGGAAGGTCTCGATTGCGCCACGCGGTGGGCCGCGAAGGTCCAGCCGATGCTGCCGCCCGAGACGCGCGCCGACTCGATCCCTTCGCTCGCGGCGTAACTCGCACAGGATCGACGTCGACGGCTGGGCTCGACCCGGCCGTTTGTCGTTTGGGTAGGGGTTAGCGAAGGACGGTCAGCGTGCGCATCGTGCCGGCCGTGACGCCGAACTGCTCGTGGACGGCCTCGCGGCGCACCGTCTCGGCGGG
>JACCYD010001436.1 GCA_013696695.1 Deltaproteobacteria bacterium
CGCCCCAACGGGGACACCCGGGACATCGGCGCCGACGAATTCGTGCCTTGATCCTGCGCGGTTACCGTAGGTAGCAGATCGTTCGCAACCGCCGAGAGGACCTGCAGATAGCGAGCTCCACGTTGGAGGGCTCGATGAATCTTCGAACCAAGCTTTGGATGGCGGTCGCGTTGTTCGCTGCGCGCCGTCCATCGACTGCGGAGCTGACAAGCTATGTGACGATGGCGGCGATCCCGACGAGCGCATTTGTCACACCGCCATTTGCCCGCCGGAGTGACCGGCGTTCTCCACTTGCCAGGCCCGTCACACTGACCCGAAGCCTCACCCGTCGCTCATAGACGCGCACGCCGACGCGCTCTACGATCGTCGGATGCGTCTCTCGATCGGGTGCGTGTTACTCGCCGCTTGTGGCATCACCGACTTCGACATCACCCAACCCGTTCCCGAACAGCAAGTTCAGGGATCGGGGATCCCGGCGCCGATCGCGGCGCTGTTTCCGCTCCCGCTCGACCTCGATCTGTCGGCGGAGATCGCGAAGCAGACCACCGGGCCGATCGACAGCATCACGCTGAGCTCGCTCGAGCTGTCGATCACAGCGACCAACCAGCCCTCCGGCGACGACGACACCTGGGACTTCGTCGACGAGATCCACGTGTTCGTGCAGAGTAGCCAGAGTGGCTCCACCCTGCCGCGCGTCGAGATCGCGTCGGTGACGGCGCCCGGTGCGGTGACGACGATGACGTTCGATGTCGACCAGAGCATCGACATCACGCCCTATGTCGACGAGGGCAGCGTGGTCGAGAGCGAGGCCAGCGGCACCGTCCCGACCGACGACGTGTCGTACGACGGCGAAGCCGTGTTCACCGTCAGCCCGTTGTAGTCGCGGCGCGAACGCTGCGATACTCACGCAACCGCGGTGACGGTGAGTCGAGTGATGGGCATGAAGTTTCTGGTCGCGATCATTTGCGTGTGGTCGATCCGAACGGCGCAGGCCGACAACCGGATCGTTCTCGAGTCGTACACGGGCGGTAAGTCCAGCGCCGCGGAGGATCAGCTTCGCCCGCTCCGCGAGGAACTGCTGCGCAAGGGCTTCCTCGGCGGATATGACGTCGTCGGCCGGTCCTTCGAGTCGAAGGTCTCGAAGCCCGCGATCGTCGAGGGGCTGCCGAAGGACTTCACCCAGAAGGTCGAGGCCGGCGCGAAGGCGTTCTTCGCCGGCAAGTTCGACGACGCGGTCAGCGCGCTCGGCCCGCTGGTCGACCTCGCCCGCCGCAACGGTGGTGCGTTCGCGCAAAACCAGGACGCGCTCGGTGCGCTCGAGAAGGCGATGATCATCCTGGCGCTCTCGCAGCAGCGGCGCGGCGATCCGGGCGCGATGCAGACGACGTTCGCCGAGTACATCCGAAGCTTTCCGAAAGCCGAGGTCCAGCGCGGCATTTACGGCACCGAGGCCGCCGCGAGCTTCGAGCAGGCTCGCAAGACGGTCGCCGGTGGTGGCACCGGCACGCTGGTCGTGCAGTCGACCATCCAGGGCGGGTTGATCTATCTCGACGAGCACGTGCGGCAGCCGGGCAAGCTCCAGGTCGAGGTTCCGGTCGGCGAGCATCGCGTGTTCGTGCTCGCGGACGGCCAGCTCTCGCGCGTCCATCGCGTCACCGTTCGCGCGCGGGAATCATCGGTGATCACGATCGACCCGACCTACGATCGCGTCGTCCAGACTTCGACCAACTGGACCGGGCTCGCCTTCGCGACCGCTGCAGAGCGAGAGCGGTCCGAGGTCGATCACGCCGCCCGCTTCGCCGTCGCGGTGGAGGCGACAGCGGTCGCGTTGATCGGCGTCGATCAGGTGCGCGGCAAGCCCTCGATCGTCGGCATCCTCGTCAACCGCACGCGCAGCACCGAGATCCGGCGCGCCAGCATTCCGCTCGATCCCGAGCCGACGGTCGATCGGATGGTCGCGCTCGCAGAGTTTCTCGCCGGCGAGACCACGACCCCAGAAGGCGTCGACATCACGGTGCTCGATGCACCGAAGGGAGATGGCGTCGGGAACAATCCGGGCGGGCCTGGAAGCGACGGAGGTGGCAAGGGCTGGGGCGGCTGGAAGCTCATCACCGGCACGCTCGCGCTCGGCGCGCTCGGGGTCGGCGGCTATTTGATTGCCACCGACGGCGACTGCAAGACCGATCCACCGGCGGGTGTCGTGTGCCCGGATGTGTACAACAACGCGGCGCCCGGGTACGCCGCCCTCGCCGGCGGCGTCGTGCTCGCCGGTGTCACCGTGTATCTCTTCGTGCGGGGTGGATCGACGCGCGCGAAGACGGCGTTCGTGGTGCCCACCAACGGCGGCGCCGTCGCGACGTTCGTCGGCCGGTTTTAGAGCTGGCGCCAGTCCGTTACGTTGACCTGGACGTCAACCTGAACGTGAACGCCACCT
>JACCYD010001449.1 GCA_013696695.1 Deltaproteobacteria bacterium
GGCGGGGGGCGAGCTGCGCGCCGGTAAGGTCAGCGAGATTGGCGTGTCGTGGGGCAAGATCTCGAGCGTGACGCTGTCGAACGGCGACGAGCTCGGCGCCGGCCAGGTGGTCTCGAGCCGCACGCCGAACGAGCTCGCGGAGCTGCTCGGCAAGAAGGCGCCGAAGCGCCTCGCCGAGCTCGCGGAGATGATCCAGCTCGTCGGCTATCGCTACACGCTCAACGTCGTCCTCGACGAGGCCGGTTTGCCCGAGCACATGGCACCCACCGTCGCGGTGGTGACCGCCGTGGATCAGGAACCGGTCGGCGATACGGCGTTCTCGATCCACGTCGGCGACACCGACGAGGCGGGCCGCGTGATCGTCACGATCGCCGCGATCCTGCCCACCATGGGACCGACGGAGCGACCTGGGGATGCAGCGAAGTTGGTGCCCAGGACGTCGGCGATGCGCGCCGGCCTGTGGAAGGCGCTCGGCGAGGTGATGCCGTTCTTCGAGCGCCACCTCGTGCTCGCGCACTCGCCGTTCGAGGCGACGCCACCCCACGTGCCGGGTGGCCGCGGCTCGTACGACGTTCCGCGCAACCTGCCACTGACCATGAATCCGATCTGGCAGGGCACGCACGCGCAGATGACCGCGCACACCGCGGGTACCGGCGCCCTGCCCTACATGACGGGGCTCAAGAACCTGACGCTGACCGGCGATCAGATCCTGCCGGGCCTCGGCCTCGAGGGCGCGCTCGTCGCGGGCTGGAGCTCGGCGAAGGTCGCGTGCGCGATCGCGGGCAAGAAGAAGGATTATCTGCGCGACGAAACCGTCGGCGCAGCGAGCTGATCACCAGCTGGGTTACGCTGGGTCCGTGGTCCTTGCTCGTGGCTTCGCGCCGGTCGCCGCGCCTCGCATCGCAGTCTCGCGCGATGGCTCGCATGCGGTGATCGTCGACGGCGCACGGGCGATCGCCGTCCGGATCGAGGATCTCGAGCCGATCTGCGAGCTCCCGATCGTGAGCGGTGCCGAGGTGACATGGATGAGCGCGTCGCTGCGGCTGCTGATCGTCGCGTCGATGGAGACGCACACCGAGCTGCTCCTGATGAATCCGTTCGGCACCGACGACGTGCGGCGCGTCGCCGAGATCCGGCTCGAGACCGCGATGCGGCTCGGGGCGTCGAACGGCACGCACGCGCTGCTGCTCGGTTTGCGTGGCGCCGCCGTGCTCGGGGTTGCCGAGAGCGGATCTGCGAGCGCGCAGGCAATGACGCCGTACCAGTTCCTCGCGCGCACGCTGCCCACGGTCGTGGGTGTCGCCGGCACGCAGTTCGTCGTCGCGTTGCCCGGCACGATCGAGGAGTGGGATCCCGCGAGCCGGATGCCGAAGCGCCGGTTGCGCCTGCCGCGCGCCGCGCCAATCACGTCGCTCGGTGGTAGCGATCGCGTGATCTGGATGACGACGCAGTCGGAGCCCGCGCGCCTCGACGTGTTGCCGATCGTCAACCGCGGTCAGCCGAAGGCGCACGAGCTGCCCGAGCCCATCCGATCGGTCCACGGCCACCCGCACACCGACGCCGTGATCTGCATCGGCGCTGACTCGGGGCGCGTCTACGCGATCGATCTCGATGGCCGCGCACGGCTTCGCACGCTCGCGCTGCCGGGCATCGATCGCGCGGATGCCGCGGCGCTCGTCGTCCGGCACGGTGTGCTGTCGGTGATCGCGGCGCAAGCCGGGCGCCCGCTCGCGACCGCGGCGATCGAGCGACGCGAAGCCGAGCAGATCGCATCGTCGAGCGCGCTGCCGGCGATTCCGAAGTCGAGCCCGATCCGCATCGAGCCCGGCATCCCGCCGCGCCCGTCCGAGCTCTACGATCCGACGCCCGAGCCGAGCTCCGCCGGAAGCCCGGCCGCCACACCGTCACTCGACGAACGGGTCGCGGGGGCGAGGTCGCGCGACGATGAATCCGAGCCGAGCCAGCACGCGGGCAGCTCGCTCTACGAGCCGATCGACGTGCCGTCGCTGACCGCGATCCTGACCGCAGCGGCGAAGCCGGGAAGCGCCGAGCCGCCGATCCGGGTCGACGATGCGCTCGTCGTGCCGAAGCAGGTTGCGC
>JACCYD010001458.1 GCA_013696695.1 Deltaproteobacteria bacterium
GCGAAACAGTCCGTAGATCGTCCGGTAGACGTCTCGCCGACGCGGATCGGGCTCGAGCCGCGCCGCGACCTGGACCAGCGCCTCCTGAGCCGCCGCAAGCGACGGGAACGCTTTCAGTGCGATCCAGGCCGCGATGGCGGCGCCCGCCAGCCGCAGCCGCACCGGGTGGCTCGGGGCGATGGTGCAAGATCGTCCGGCATCGCGGTCGGCCGTGGTCGGCCACGCCGCACAGCTGGTGCGCGCGGGGGCGAGCCTGCTGTGGGTGATGACCACCACCAGCGATGGCAACGCGCGGCTGCCTGCCGCACCGCTCGCGGATCGGTTGCGCAACGAGCTTCGCGTGCCCACCTGCATCGACGGTGGCAGCGCCCTGCTGCCGGATCTCGACGCCGCGATCGCCGCGGGTCGCGCGGATCTCGTGATCGTCGATCGGCTGCCGTCGGGAACCCGCCCGCGCCGGCCCACCCACGCCGACGGACTGTTGAGACGATGACGATGCGCACCCGCCGATATCAGGTCCGCAAGGACACCCTCGCAGTCGTCGATCGCGGCCACCCGTGGATCTTTCGCGAGCAGCTGAGCAGCGCGGCGGGCGTGTTCGCCGACGGTGACTGGCTGAAGCTCGTCGATGGCACGAACAAGGTGATCGCGCACGGCATCTACGAGGCCTCCGGTGCGATCGCGATCCGCATCATGCGCCGCGGTCCGCAACCGGTCGATGCCGTGTTCATCAAGGCGCAGCTCGCCGCGGCGATCGCCAAGCGCACCGCGCTGGCCTCCACCACCGACGGCATCCGCCTCGTCAACGGCGAGTCCGACGGCATCCCAGCAGTCGTCATCGATCGATTCGGCGACGACCTCGTGATCGCGAGCTACTCGGCCGGTGCCGACGCGATCGCGCGCTACGCCGGTCGCGTGCTCGGCGCGACCGCGGGCGACATCGTCGGGCCCGCGCGCTCGATCACGCTGCGCCCGGCGAGGCGCCGGCAGCGCGGAGTCGCCAGCGAGCTGCCGCAGCGCCGCGTGTTGCGCGGAACGCCCTCCGAGATCGCGCGCTTCGTCGAGGACGGCGCCAATTACGCCGTCGATCTCGCCGAGGGTCACAAGACGGGCGCGTATCTCGACCTTCGCGGGCTGCGGCGCGGCCTCGGGTCGTGGACGGATGGAACGGTTGCGGTCAACCCGCTCCGCGATGCTCGAGTGCTCAATCTGTTCGCGTACACCGGCATGCTCGCGCGTGCCGCGGAGCACGCCGGAGCGCAGTCGATCACGTCCGTCGACGCGTCGGAGCGCGCCCTCGCGTTCGCCGCCGAGTATCACGTCGACGATCGCGAACGTCATCAGTTCGTCACCGCCGACGTCTTCGAGTGGTTGCCGGCGCTCTCCGAGTCCGAGCAGTTCGATCTCGTGATCGTCGATCCGCCGTCGATGACCAGCAACAAGACGCAGGTCCCGGGCGCGCTCAACGCGTATCGCAAGCTGTACAAGGCGGCTGCGCGACACGTTCGCCCGAGCGGCGCGATCGTCGCCGCCTGCTGCACGTCGCGCATCGAGCGCGCCGAGTTTCATCACGCGGTCAGCGAGGCCCTCGGCCACCGCTTCAAGAAGACGCGCGAGCTGACACCGGAGGTCGATCATCCGGTCGGCTTCCCGCAGGCCGATTACCTGAAGATCGCGTGGTGGCGGCGAACCGTGTGATCGCCGGAGCGGTCGATTGTCGCGTCGCTTCGACGCAGCTCCGATCGTCGCACGCAGTCGCATGGCGTCGCATGCCGGGCTGACTCGGGCGTGGTGGGCGCCGGCTCAGCGCGCGCTGGCGCTGCTCGCAGCCAGCCGACGGTAGTCCGCGAGATGGCGAATCGCCCGGCGAAGCATCAGCTCGTCGTGCGAGCTGCGACCGAGCTGTTCGTACAGCCGCGCGACGTTGAAGTGCGCGTCGACCAGCGCGGGATCGAGCGCGAGCGCTTGCTGGTACGACTCGATCGCGTCATCGATGCGACCTCGATCCTCGACGACAACCCCGAGGTTGAACCAGTACAGCGCGACCTCACGATCGCACGTCAGCGCGAGCCGGTAATGCGACTCGGCCAGCTTGAGCTCGCCCTTGTCGTGCAACAGCCGACCGAGGTTATTGTGCGCATCGGCCAGGTCGGCCCGGCCGAGCAGCGCCCGGCGATAGGCTGCGATCGCCTGGTCCGGCGCGGTGTCCTCCAGCGCCAGCCCGCGCTCGTACCAGTCATGGGCCGTCCGCGCGCGCAGCAGGCCGCGGCGGGGTCCGATCGAAGTCGTGGAGAGCAGATCGCCCATCCACGGAAGGCTATGCGAGTGGTCTGACAGTGACCGCCGTCTGCTGTGACGGCCGGCTGTGATGTAAGATGCGTTCCGTGGGCGATGCGCAGGGCACTACCCTTAGCTTCCACGAGGATGGCAAGTCGGGGCGGGTCGGTCCGCGTCCCGAGCCCGTGCTCGTGCTGGTACTCGAGTGCGGTCGACCGCGAGCGGGTTCCGTTCGGTACCGGCTCTCCGAGCTGACGGGGGTCTCGCTCGGCCGTGGCGCGGATCGTCGTGCAGAGCGTGCCGGAACCGAGCTGACCGTCCGAGTTCCGGACAAGTGGATGTCGTCGCGCCACGCGCGCATCGAGCCGAGCTTTGGTCGCTGGGTGTTGACCGACACCGAGTCGAAGAATGGCTCGATCGTCGATGGCCACACCACCAAACGCGCGGTGCTCACTGACGGCTCGCTGATCGAGCTCGGCCACACGTTGTTCCTGTTCTTCGAGCGCCTGCCGATCGAGGCCGAAGCGCCAGGCCTGCTCGAGCTGACGCCGGTCGAGGGCCCGCCCGGCTTCACCACGCTGATGCCGTTCTGGAACACCGAGATTCTCCGGCTGCGGCAGATCGCTTCGTCAGAGATTCCGATGCTTATCGAGGGCGAGTCGGGTACCGGCAAGGAAGTGATCGCGCGCGCGATTCACGGCCAGTCGGGCCGCCGCGGCGCGTTCGTGCCGGTCAACTGCGGCGCGCTCCCCGACAACCTCGTCGAGAGCGAGCTGTTCGGTTACAAGAAGGGCGCGTTCTCCGGCGCGCAGTCCGATCATCCCGGCCTCGTGCGCTCCGCCGATGCCGGCACGCTGTTCCTCGACGAGATCGGCGACCTGCCGGCGAACTCGCAGGCCGCGCTGCTCCGCATCCTCCAGGAAAAGGAAGTGATGCCGGTCGGCGGCACGCGCGCGGTGCCGATCGATCTGCGCGTCGTCGCGGCTACCCACCGCGATCTCGACGACATGGTCGCGGATGGCTCGTTCCGCCACGACCTGTTCGCCCGCCTCGCCGGCTTCCGCGTCACCGTGCCGACGCTCAACGAGCGCCGCTCCGACCTCGGCATCTTGATCGGTGCGCTCCACGCGCGACTGTTCCTCGGCGATCATCCCGGGTTCGACATCGACGCCGCGCGCCTGCTGCTCCGCTATCCGTGGCCGCTCAACGTCCGCGAGCTCGAGCAGGCGATGGCCACCGCGCAGGTGCTCGCCGGTGCCGAGCTGGTTCGCGCCGAGCACCTCCCCGACTCCGTTCGCACGGGCCGGCCACCCGGGGCGCCACGGCCAGTTGTCCTCAGTGAAACCGACCAGAAGGTCCGCGACCAGGTCGTGGCTTCGTTGCGCGAGCATCAGGGCAACGTCTCGGCTGTCGCACGCGCGCTCGACAAGGATCGGAAACAGATCCAGCGCTGGATCAAACGGTTCGGTCTCGATCCCGGCAGCTATCGCTAGCGCGCGTGTCTCGAGACCGTTCGCTGCACGGCGAACGCGGTCGACGATCCGACTACCCGAGCCCTACCCCGCGCCGACGGTGGACAACGATTTCTGATCGACGCATGCGTCGTCGCAGCGACGCGCAATGCGACGTCGCGAACGTGTACGAACGCGATCGCGCGTGTGCATTGTTGGTCGGTTACGAGCGCGCTCGCCGTGCACGCATCTTGCTCCGTGGCTGGTTCTCCTCGCGGTCGGCTGCCCGAGCCTCCCAACGCACAACTTTGGCAGCCGGCCGTGAGGTGACTTTTTGCTGGAGCTCGACGAGCGCGCGCGGTCAAAGACCCGTTCGCTTCGTGGCGGTGGTGGTCGACGAGGTCAGTTGCCAGTCGTTCGTCGCGCGAGCCCGAACAGCTGCCGCTCGGTCCACGCCGACCACTTGCCCGGCGCGCGGCCATCGAGGCGTCGTTGCGCTTCGTCGCACGCCGGGATCGTGACCGCCGCACGCGGGATCCGGCGATACACCGCAGCGAACGCGGCCAGCGCAGCGCGGGTCCGGCGCGGTGCACCACGTAGCCCGAACTCTGCCGCGAGGCGCGGCGGCAACAGCGCGTACGTCACCAGCTCGGCCGTTCGACCGAGCATCGGCTGCGATCCCCGACGGCCATGGATGGCTGGCGAGTGACGGCCAACATGGATGGCCGGCGAGTGACGGCCAATTAAAAAGCCCGCCATCTCGTACGCGCACGGCACCACTGCGAGGCAGCCCCCCTCGATCATCGAATCGACATACGCGACGTGCTCCGACCAGCTCGCGGGAAGCTCCGTGGCCGGGATCCCGAACAGCGCACCGAACCGGTGCAGCTCGATCATGTACGCGTCCTTGATCGAGATCGGCAGCGGCCCATCGATCAGCTCGCGCACCGCGATCGTGGTGTCGACCAGCGTGGTGTGGACCCAGCGCAACGATTCGATCTGGTTCGCGTGATACGGCGTCCCCGCGGGCCACGATCCGGCAGCCGCCGGCAACGTGCCGTGGACGCGCGTGTGGATCGCGTGCACGCGTCGCGCGGCGGCGAACGCGGCGTCGAGATCTCCGAACACCATCGCGAACACGTTGCGGAACGTGCGCTGAAACCGCCCGACCACATCGGCGCGTGTGCGCGAGTGATCGTCGACGGCATGCGCCACGTGTGGGTGAGCGAGCTGGAGCAAGGCGGCCCGACCACCACCGAGGAACAGCGCGAGATCGGCACCGATGTGCCATGCGATCGAGCGCGGACCGAGGATGCCTGCGCGTGGATCCGCCACGGTCTCGCGAAGCCGCGAGAGCGACGCTTCCAGATCCTCCTGTGTGACGCTCACCTCACTGGTCTTTGCGCGCTCTGGATCCCACGTCAAGCCGTGGGGGCGTCTCAGCCCGCGGCCGTGCGCGGCGGTCACATCGCGCCGCCGAGCTACGGAAATATCGAGCGAAGTCCGCGCAGAAGATGCACTTCGCGCAGGCACGTAGGCTGCACTACGCCAACCCGTGCAGACGATGGAAAGCACCGCTTCCGCACAGGAGCCTGCCGGGGATCCGGATGCGCTCCTGCCCGGCTTCCAGGCCGGACCCTGGCGGATCGAGCGGGAGCTCGGTCGCGGTGGCATGGGCACCGTGTATGCGGTTACGCACGCCGAGATCGGCAAGCACGCCGCGCTCAAGGTCGTCCATCGCCGGGTCTTGAACCCGGGCGAGGATCGCATGCTGCTCGAGGCCCAGGTCGTCAACCTGGTCGGGCATCCCAACATCGTCGACATCTTCGAGACCGGCCACCTCGAGGACATGCGGCCGTACCTCGTGATGGAGCGCCTCGAAGGCGTGTCGCTCGCGCAGCGCGCGGACGACGGCAAGCTGTTCCCGGACCAGGTCATCTCGATCCTGCTCCAGATCTGCGACGCGCTGATCGCGGCCCACGCGACCGGCATCATCCATCGCGATCTCAAGCTCGATAACGTGTTCCTGATCGACAATCCCGACGATCCGAAACACCCGCGCGTGAAGCTGCTCGATTGGGGCATCGCCAAGGTGATCGTGGAGGACCACGGTCGTCGCACGCAGCACCAGACGGTCGATGGTCAGCTGATCGGCACGCCGCAGTACCTCTCGCCCGAACAGGCGCGCGGTGGCGAGGTGTCGACGAAGACCGACGTCTACTCGCTCGGCGTCATGGCCTACGAGCTGTTCCTCGAACACCTGCCGTTCGAGGCCGAGACCGCCGCCGAGATCATGACGATGCACCTCCGCGCAGTGCCGCCGCCCGCGAGCGAAGCGTGGCCCGACATTCCGCCGGCGCTCGAAAATTTACTCCACGAGATGCTCGCGAAGCAGCCCGATCATCGGCCCACCACGCTCGATGTCGCCCGCCGCCTCGAAGCGATCCGCGACGACCTCGAGAACCGCCGCCGGGCGGGGACGCAGCCGCCGACGATCGCGACCCCGATCCTCGATCCCATCCACGTGTCGTCGTCCGCGCTCGTCCCCCCGCC
>JACCYD010001488.1 GCA_013696695.1 Deltaproteobacteria bacterium
ACGTTGCGCAACCGCGCGGCGCAATCGAGCTCGGTCTGTTGCGTCACCACCGGGGCGAGCACCGCCGGCTGGCCTGCGACCGCGGCGAGACCCGACGCGCCATTACAAGTAACGCTCGCGACGTCAGGAACCGGGAGCTCCTTGACGCCCTTCACCGGCTCACCAGGCACCACAACCGGCGCGACCGAGCGGCCATCGCCGACCACCGGATCCGGATCCGTCACCACCGGGTCCGCGCGCCCGGAGGCACGCGTCGCGACCAGCGCGGCTGCGATGATCAGCGCCTGTCGTCCCATAGCTTCTCGGTATGCGCTTTGACGCGCTGCTTGCGGATGGTCAGCATGCGCGGCGATAGAAAGATCGGAACCTCGCGGTTGTCGCGCACCGCGTAGACGCCCCACTCGTAGGTTCCCTCGCGCAGCGTCGAGACTTCGATCCGTTGATTCGTCGTCGCGAGCGTCGCGACCGTGGTCTCACCGTCGCGGATCACGAGCTTGTAGTTCTTTGTGTTGCCGGCGGATTGCCACGAGAACCCGATCCGCGGGTACTTCTCGGCAAACCCGAACTTGATCCCATGGGGTGGACTGACGAGGAGGTCGCGCGGCTCTTCCTCCTCGAGATAGATCCGGCGCGCGAATCCGAACTCGCCGAGCCGACCCGAGCCATCGATCGCGGCGACCCGCCATGCGTAGACGCCGATCGCATCCGGTGCGAACGCGACCCCGGTGGTCGCTGCATCCGCGTCGAGGACGAGGCTCTCGAACTGGGTGTCGCGCGAGACCTGTACGCGATAACGCGCCGCCTGCGGAACGGCTTTCCACGCGATCGCGACCTTGAGGTCGACCGCGAACAGGAACCTCGCATCGACTCCGGGCGCCAGGCTGCGCGGAAACCCGATCAGCTTGATCGGGGCGCTAATCTTCCGACCGGCGAGATCGCGCGCCTCGCCGGCCGCGATCGATTGTTCGCCGTCTCCGGTGACGACGTTGACGGATCCCTTGGTGACCGCGATCTCGAGCCCCGGACCCGACGCGGTCAGCCGGAGGTGTGCACCTGCATCGCCCGCAGCCGCGACGATCCTCGCTTCGGAGCCGTCCTTCGATCGGACGACGATCGGGTTGGCGCCTGGCTCGGTGATCGCGACCAGCGATCCGGACTCGATGCTGAGCGCGGTATCGACCAGGATCGTCGTGCCCTCGCGCAGCTCGAGGAAGCCGCCCCCGGAGAATCGGATGCGGGCGAACCCGCCGGGGCCGGTCCGGACCCAGTCGCGCTCGCGAAACGTCGCGCCGACCTTCGCCGGATCCCACTGCGGCTGCCCCTTGCGACGCGTCTCGACCGTGCCCCGCGCCTCGGCGCACGTGGCGACGATGCGCGCGAGTGCCTGCTCGACGTGCTCGATGCGAGTTGTGGCGACCGCTGCGTCCTCCGACGCGGGCGTTTCCTTGCACGCGGCGGCGCAGAGAAGTGCCAAGTTCGCGCCGACAGCGCGCATCCTCACGACGGCCAAGTGTATCAGTCCTGTGGGGCGCGCGAGGGATTGGTTTTCTCGCCGCCCAGGGTCTACGATCCTCGACGGATGAAGGCACCCAGCGGAGCGACGCCGATGCCTGGCTCGCGGTGTCCGATCTGCGGCGCCCGCCGGTTCCAGGAGGGTGCGTGCACCGGTTGCCGGACGGTGACGGCGATGATCCGCCTCCCCGGCGGGACCACGCTCGGCTCGTATCAGATCAAGGACGTGCTCGGCGAAGGTGGCATGGGTGTGGTCTACCTCGCCACTCACACCCGCCTCGATCGCCGGGTGGCGATCAAGGTGCTGCGTCCCGAGTACGCGAACGATGCACAGGCGCGGCAGCGCTTCATCGCCGAGGCGCGCGCAGTCAACAAGATCACGCACCCCAACGTCATCGAGGTCACCGACTTCGTCGAGGGCGATGACAACTACTACGTGATGGAGCTGCTCGAGGGCGTCAATCTCGGGGAGCTGACGAGCACCGGCGGGATCCTCGCGTTGCCGCGTTCGATCGCGATCATGACGCAGGTCGCAGAGGCCCTCGCCGCCGTCCACCGTGCGGGGATCGTCCATCGCGATCTCAAGCCGCACAACGTGATCCTGATCGAGCGCGCGGGCCGGCCCGATTTCGTCAAGCTCGTCGACTTCGGGATCGCGAAGCTGGTCGACATCGACGACCCGGCTCTGGATCCGGACACCGCGCCGATCTTCGGGACGCCGAAGTACATGTCTCCCGAACAGGCCAATGGCGAGTCGGTCGACTACCGGAGCGACATCCACTCGTTCGGCGTCATGCTGTACGAGCTGGTGACCGGGCGGCTGCCGTACATCGGGGCGGATTTTCGCGAGCTGGTCGTCAAGCTCCGGACCGCGACACCAATTGCCCCGCGGCAGATCGAAGGTCTGCCACACGAGGTTCCGCAGTCCCTCGAAGCGCTGATCCTCGCGTGCCTCGCGAAGGACCCGATCGGTCGGCCCAACATCGAGGCCGTCGCCGCACGGCTCGGCGCGATCGCCGACGAGCAGGACGGCTGGCTGTTGCAACTCGGGCTCGACCGGCGGCAGCAACTCGCCGAGGAATCGGAACCGACGCGGATCGGTCCCGGGCCCCGCCCGCCGGCGATCGACGACGAGGAACCGCTCGCCGAACCTCCTGCGCCGTCGTCGATCCAGGCGCCGCGGATGCCGATCAGCTCCGAGTCAGTGTTCGTCAGCGAGCAGTCACACGTCCGGCAACCGCATCGTGCCCGGCGCCGGTTACCGATCGCGATCGCCCTACTGGGCCTGGTGGCCGGCGTCGCGATCGCCGTGGTGATCGTCGTCGGACGCGGCTCGTCGGTCGGTCCATCCGAGCAAACCGAGCCCACCGCCGTGACCTCGAAGATCGACGCCGAGATCGCGATCGCCGACCAGCGAATGGCGGCCGGCCGGTTCGTCGCCACCGGTGGTGACGAGGCGCTCGATCACCTGCTCGCGGCGCGTGCACTCGATCCCACACACCGCGGCGTGCGGGACCGCCTGCAGGCGATCGCGCAACGCTTTCAGCACCTCGCCGACGAAGCGGTCGCATCGAACAGTCTCGACGAAGCCGCAGCGCATGTCGAAACGGTCCTCGCCGCCGATCCGACCAACGCAGCTGCCGCGGCGCAGATGCGCGAGATCGAGACCAAGATTCTCGAGCGCCAGCGCGCCGCGCTGCCTCGGAAATAACCACCTGTTCTCATGCCCCGAGCAGCACCGTGCACACGACCCACTTCAGTTCGCGATCGTATTACAGCCCCTTCGCGAGCGCGCGGGTCTCGAGCAAGTTGTCCTCGATCGAGCAGTACGTCCACCGCCCGTAGCGCCCGACCGAATGAACGTGTGCGGCCTGGAACACCGCGTGTAAGCGCTCGGTCTCGGCGAGCGACGCCTTCGTGATGTGGCAATACGCGGGGTCGAGCACGACGTGGTGGTGCGAGATCAGCTGATGACCGTCGACGATGCCTTCGCGCGTGAGGTCGGACAGCACGCGTGCGCGCAGCGCGTCGGCGTCGAACGTAGCGTCGTGCGGTGCGCCGACCTCGACGTAGAGCGACATCCGATCTCCATCGAGGATGTTGTCGTACCAACCGACCCGGTAGAAGCACAGCGAGCGATCGGGGAAGTACATCCAGTGCACGCCCCGCAGCCCCTTCTTGTCGAAGCCGAGGTTGAACACCAGCACCTTGTTCGACGTGAAGACGTTCGCATGCTCGACGCCGGCGAGCCGTGCCAGCGCCGGCAGCGGCGCCGAGCTGACGATGCGGTCGTAGCGGATCGTGCCGCGCGGCGTCGTGACTTCCTTCGCCGTCAGATCGATCGACAGCGC
>JACCYD010001491.1 GCA_013696695.1 Deltaproteobacteria bacterium
ACGACTACGCGTTCGCCGTCGATCCACCCGCGCGCGGCTTGCTGGCCTGGAGCGCGAAGGGCGCGTTGCGCGGCACGATCGTCAAGCCGGGCACACCGACGAAGATCGTCGAGCTCGGCTCGGGACACACGGGCGTGTCGTGCATGACGGCGACGCACGGCTGGATCGCGAGCGGCGATCAGTTTGTGTCGTTCGACGATACCGGCGCGACGCCGCGCGTGCTTCCAGGCCACGAGCTGATCGGCTGCGATGCGAGCGCCGTGCTGCTGCGCAAGGCCGGCCAGCGCTACTCGGTGTGTACCCAGTCGTGCCGGATCGTCGATCTGCAGGCAGGCACCGACGCGCTTCCCGCACTCTCCGGTGGTCAGGTGATCGCGGTCGCTGCGAGCCAGCGCGTGCTCGCGGTGTGGCGCGAGAAGGCCACCCCGCTCTACTTCTCGTTACCGTCGACGATGACGCCGAAGCTCGTGCATGCCACCGCGAAGGTGATCGACGTGATCGGCGAGACCGATCAAGGTCTCGCGATCGCACGCGTGAAGTTGTGACCGATCTCTCGAAGGCCGAAGTGTTCCTGTCAGATACTGCTCGAGCCGAGCTGAGCCAAGCGCAGGCCGCGGTGATCAGCGCTGCGTCCGTCGGCGAATAGAGCGCGGTATATTGCCAGTATGTGGATTGCGACTCTGGCGGCGGCAGCGCTGGTCGCGTGCAGCGGCGGCGATCATCCGATCGCGCGTCCGGCGACGCCGGCCGCAAATGCAGGCGCAGGCGAGCCGACCAAGGCCGCGCCGGTCGTCGTCGGCGTCGCACTGACCGTGTCACCGAGCAACGCCGTGGTTACGATCGACGACGTCGAGCGCGGGCCAGCCAACCAGCTCGAGCGGGTGATCGCACTCGATCCGGGCTTGCATCAGCTGATCGTCACGCTGGATGGCTACAAGCCATACCGCGCCGAGTTCACGGTGTCCGACAAGACGGAGCGGTTCACCGTCCGGCTCGAGCGCGCGCTTTAGGGAGTGAATCCGACGCTGCTCCGAACGCGAGATCGACGCGTCACTGCCACGCGAGGATCTCGAGGGTCAGAGAGCCGGAATCGTTGTCGTACCGTCCATCGTGAATATTCGCGCTGATCGGTGCGCCGGACCCGATCCACGAGACCTCGTAAACATGGTTCGGCGCGTACGGCCCCCAGGCGGGCGTGCGGGTGGCATCGATGGTGGCATCGTCGATCCCCATTCCGATGTCGACGCCGGGCACGCCGTCCATTGGCGCGTCAAAGCCCCACCACTCCCCATCGCTCTCGGTGGGTGGCACCACATCGTTCTGGACCACGAATGTTCCCGACACCCGAAGGTGGTACTCGGTGCCGGCCTGCAGCGTCGTTAGCGATGTGACTTGGGCCCCGAAGTTGACGGGCACGTCGAGCGTCTCGATCGTCACCCAACTCGCCGACGGCGGGTCCTCGGTGACGATGTACCCTTCCACCAGGACGTCTATCCCATCGCCGAGCGTCACCGTCACGTCGGTGGGGCCTGGGGGGAGACCGGCGGGCACGACGCCTTCGATCAGCTGGTCGTCCCGCCACACTGCCCCCGCCAGTGCTACGCCGCCGACGGTCGCCGACATGTCACCGACGATGGTGTCACCCTCGTCGAGGTTGCTGCTAAGTGGCCGGTGGAACGCGCCTTCGAGTCGGACTGCAGTGTCCTTCGTGGTAGGTCCGACCGCCGGATCGATACGCTCGATGGCTAGCCCGGACGACGGCACCGCGCACGACGGCACCGCGCACGACACCAGCAAGATTACGAACCGCCCCACGATCCCGATGATACGTCATCGCCCGAACGCCGCGAACCACCATTCGTACCCACCCAAAACACCGACTCCGTCGATCTGGCCGACCACTGCGCCATCCGCCAGCTTGGCGCGGCCGTACGCGCCGCCGACGAAGACTCGGCCGGGGCCGAGCCGAGCATCGAGCTGGAGCTGACCGCGCATGCCGAGCACGGTCTCGCCGTACTTGTCGGCGGCTTGCGCGCCCGAATCGAACGAGACTCCGACTCGCATCGGGATCACACCGCCGGCGAGTGCGACGCCGAACCGCCGCGTCAACCGAAGGCGCACACGCACCAGCGACGCGACACCGACGCCCTTCACCGAGCGAGTCGCGTCGAACGTCATGCCGTCGATCACGACCGGCGTGGTGTCCGAAAACGACAGACCTTCAACGCCGACGAGCAACGCGAGCTCGATTCTGATG
>JACCYD010000050.1 GCA_013696695.1 Deltaproteobacteria bacterium
ATCGGCAGCCGATCGATCTCCGCGAGCGCCGCGCGCACCTCACCTTCGCGCGCCTCGTGCGTCAGCACGACGACCCACACCGGCTGCTCCGGCTTGCTCGCATCGCCATCCTGGACGACCTGCGCGATCGACACCTGATGAGCGCCGAGGATCGTCATCAGCCGGCCGAGCACGCCGGGCTCGTCGTGGACGCCGAAGCGCAGGTAGTAGCGCGTGCGGATCTCCGCGAGTGGCAGCAGCTCGCGCGGCGGTTGCGCGGTCTTCGGGGCGCGCCCTGCCCCGGCGGTGCGTGCCGCCATGTTGCGCCCGATCTCGATCATGTCCGAGACCACCGACATCGCCGTCGGCAACATGCCAGCGCCGGCGCCGTAGTACATCGACGGACCGAGCGCGTAGCTCTGCACGTAGACCGCGTTCTTGGCGCCGGCGACATCGGCGAGCAGCCAGTTGCGCGGGATCAGCGTCGCGTGGACGCGCGCTTCGATCTTGGCGTCGGGGCCATCGCCGTGCGCGCGCGCGATCACGAGCGGCTTGATGATGTAGCCGAACTTGTCGGCATACGTGAGATCGATCGGGTCGACGATATCGATGCCCTCGGTCGGAATCTTGGTGACGTCGACGCGGCCGAAACATAGGCCGACCAAAATCGCGAGCTTGTGCGCGGCATCACCGCCGCCGATGTCGAGCGTCGGATCGGCCTCCGCATAGCCGAGCTGCTGCGCCTCTTTCAAGATGTCGGCGAATGGCCGTCGGCTCTCTGTCATCGTCGTCAGGATGTAGTTCGACGTGCCGTTGACGATGCCGATCAGCGACTCGACGCGGTCGGACGCGAGGCCCTCGCGCAGCACGCGAATGATCGGCACGCCGCCGCACACCGCTGCCTCGTAATAGACATCGACCTGCGCCGCCTCGGCCGCGGCGAAGATCTCGGCGCCGTGCTCGGCGAGCAGCGCCTTGTTCGCCGTCACCACGTGCTTGCCGGCTGCGATCGCGGCGAGCACGGCGTCTTTCGCGAGCGTGGTGCCACCGATCAGCTCGCACACGACCTCGATGTCGGCCCGCTTGATCGCGCCTTCCAGATCCGTGGTCAGACGCGTGCGATCGATCTCGACGACGCGATCGTCCTTGGCCGGATCGCGCACCACGATCGCGCGGATCTCGAGCGCCGCGCCGAGCCGGGATTGGATCGCGGCGGCGTTGGCCTCGAGCAGCTTGACGACACCGCCGCCGACATTGCCGAGACCGAGAAGCGCGACTCCGATCGTCCGAGTCATGAGCCGAACTCTGTATCACGCCCACTGTGCCTCGGGCGCCCGCGGTCCGCCGTATGCAACAACTCTGGGGTGGAGGACACCATGGACATCGTCGAATACCGCTCGGCCGCAGGCGTTCACTACGAAAACGACCACCGGCAAATGCTGCTCACGTTCGCCCTGCTCTCCCTCGCTGCGTTCGCGAGCGTGGTCCTGATCCTGTGGGCGGTCATGTAGTAGTGTCCGGCGCATGACCGAGATCGTCTGGCTCCACGCTCGTGAGGTCCTGGATTCCCGTGGCAATCCCACTGTCGAAGCCGAAGTCGGGCTCGACAGCGGCGCACTCGGCCGCGCGATCGTGCCTTCGGGGGCGTCGACCGGCGAGCACGAAGCGCTCGAGCTCCGGGATGGCGATGCCACCCGCTTTTTGGGCAAGGGCTGCCAGCGCGCCGTCGACCACGTGCGCGATGTCATCGCGCCCACGCTGATCGGCATGGATGCCACGGACCAGGCAGCGGTCGACGCCAGCCTGATCGCGCTCGACGGCACTCCGACGAAGTCGCATCTGGGAGCGAACGCGATCCTCGCCGTGTCGATGGCCAACGCTCGCGCGGCGGCGCTCGGTCACGATCTGCCGCTCTACCGATATCTCGGAGGCGTCGGCGCGGTGACGCTGCCCGTGCCGCTGATGAACGTGATCAACGGCGGAGCCCACGCCGATAACAACCTCGACATCCAGGAGTTCATGATCGTCCCCTCCGGGTTAGATCGGTTCGAGGATGCGCTCCGCGCCGGCGTCGAGACGTTCCACCACCTCAAGAAGCTGCTCGCCGCCAAGGGCAAGGTCACGTCGGTCGGCGACGAGGGCGGCTTCGCACCGAACCTCGAGAACGGCGACGAGGTGCTGACGCTGCTCGTCGAGGCGATCACCAAGGCCGGCTACAAGCCGGGCGAGCAGATCTTCCTCGCGCTCGACGTGGCGGCCTCGGAGTTCTGGGACGACGCGAAGAAGACGTACGACTACGAGGGCAAGCACCGCACGTCGGCCGAGCTCATCGATATGTACGCGGGCTGGTGCAGCAAGTACCCGATGGTCTCGATCGAGGACGGTCTCGATCAGAACGACTGGGCGGGCTGGAAAGCGCTCACCGACAAGCTCGGCACCAAGGCGCAGCTGGTCGGCGACGATCTGTTCGTCACCCAGACCGCGCGCCTGCAGAAGGGCATCTCGAGCGGCGTCGCCAACTCGATCCTGGTCAAGCTCAACCAGATCGGCAGCGTCACCGAGACGCTCGAGGCCGTGCGCACCGCGCAGCACGCGCGCTACACCGCGATCATCTCGCACCGCTCGGGCGAGTCCGAGGATGCGTTCATCGCAGACCTCGCCGTCGCCACCAACGCCGGCCAGATCAAGACGGGCTCGGCATCGCGCTCGGATCGCGTCGCCAAGTGCAACCAGCTCCTGCGCATCGCCGATCAGCTCGGCGACGAGGCGCGGTTCGCAGGCCACGCGGTCTTTCGCCGCTAACGGAGCCCACCATGAAGTACGCCTTGTACGGATCGATCGTCTTGCTCGCCGCCTGTGGCTCGAAGTCCGCGCCAACCGGTGTCACCGCGACCACACCTCCGCCGAACGCGGCCGATCGCGATACCTGCGCGACGGCAGAAGATTGCACGCTGGTCGACGCGTGCTGCGGCTGCAACGCCTCCGGCAAGCGCGTCGCGATTCGCAAAGATGCGGTCGCCGAGTACGACGCCTCCCGCGAACAGCGGTGCGGCGATTCGATGTGCGCGCAGGTGATCAGCACGCACTCGAGCTGCAACGCCGAGGCGACGTGCGAGGCCGGTCACTGCAAGGTGATGGCGCACATGGGCAGCGAGTCCGGCGCGGGCAGCGCGGCCCCGTAGCTCACGAAGGTCGTCGAGGCCGCGCGTCGCACAGCTGCGCGAGCCGCCGGAGCCCGTCCACCGTGCCAGCGAGCGTGATGTGGTCGAAGCCCTCGTCGTCGCGGGCCGCGCCGGTGAGCGAAAGCAGGTCGTGCATCTTCGGATCGCGCTTCCGCAGCAACGCCGTCGGTCGGAAGCGGATGCAGCCCCGGACGACGCTGTTCTCGAACGTCAGCGCGAGCTCGGCTTCGAGTGCGACCTGGACCTCGAGGTCAGGCGACGTCAGCTTCCACGACGACGTCAGCTTGCCGTTGACGATCGTCATCGTGGCCTCGAGGTGGTCGATCGTCAGCTGACCGAAGTCGACACTGGCAAAGTAGCCGCTGTCGATCGCGAGCTTGGCCTTGTGGTCCCCGACCCCGCACTTCGTGCACGTGATCGAGGCGGAGCCCGACGACTTCGAGTAATCCGGTGAACCGAAGGTCTTCGGGATCGTGACGTCGATCATGACGTCGGCGGTGCCACTCACCGGCAGGCCGAGCTTGTCGGCAACGACCGGCACGTCGGCGAGCGACACCGCCTTGCCGCCGTAGCGGACGTACTTCGCATGCGAGGTCTCGCTGCTGAGATCGTGCAGCCGGTGATCGTCGGGGACGTCTCTCGGATTCGAGGACGATCCGCAGGCGACCAGCAGTACGACGAACCAGCGCATGCGGCGACCGTGTCATGCGCCCTCGCGGAAGGCGGAGGATTTATCGTGGAGGTTCAGTTGATCTTGCACTCGCGCGAGATGCGACGCGGATTCTTCACCGCGCCCTGGACCGCGATGTTGAAGAACCGGTCGGCACCTAGGTGCGCACCGGTCAGCCACAGCGCCGCGTGCGTCTTGGGATCGCGCTTCTCCAGTGCGTCGGAGACCTTGAACCGCACGCAGCCGTCGAGGTCGCTGTCCTGGAGCGACTTTCTCAGCTCGACCGTCAACGCGAGCTGGATGTCGATATCCGGCGAGACGAACTTCCAGCTCGTCAGCTCGAGCCGGCCGTTCGCGGCGATCATGGTGAGCTCGAGGCTGTCGATCGTGACGTGGCCGAACCAGACGCCCTCGCCGGCGAACGCATTCGCGCGTTTGCTTTTGGTGGGCATCTTGAGCCGGGCCGTGTCATCCCCGATCTGGCACTTCGTGCACGCGATCGAGATCGTGCCGGTCGCCTTCGTGTAATCAGGGGTCCTGCCCACTTTTGGAATCGTCAGATCGATCGAGACGTCGCCAGTACCCGTGACTGGCAGGCCGATCTTCTCCGAGATGATCGGGATGTCGGCGAGCGACACCTGCTTGCCGCCGTAGCGAATGTGGCTGGCCTGGGCGTCGTCCGTGCTGAGGTCATGCAGCTTGTGATCGTCGGGAAACTCCGGGGGATCCGCCTTGGGACCGGAGGAGCCACACCCGACCAGAAGGATCACTGCGCAGAGCTTCGCCATGGCCGCGGGCAATGCGAAGTTGGTGCCGCATCGGCACCGCGGGGCGCTGCAGTGGCGATGCGGACAAAGCCACCAGCCCCTGGACGACGTGCCGTTCTG
>JACCYD010000004.1 GCA_013696695.1 Deltaproteobacteria bacterium
AGGAGCGCGGCCGTCTGTGCGGCGGCGAGTGCGATCACCACCAGCGTCGTCGGCCGCAGGCGATGACGAACCTCGTCGAGCCACGGCAGGAGCGGCACCAGCAAGCCGACAAGCGCGATTGCCGCCAGCGGAACCGGCGCGACGCTCACCACGGCCGAACCGATCGCCGCGATGACGATTGCGAGCGACAGCCAGCGCTCGACGCGCGGCGCCCCCCGCGATAGCCCGAACAACCACGCTGCGGCAGCGATCATCGCGAGCGCCCACAACAGCGGCGCCAACCAGCGTGCGCGCGCCGTCGCGAGCCAGTCCGCCAGCTCGACCCCGGCCGGCCGCGGCGGCTCCGAGAACTGCGTGGCGTATGCGTTCGCGTACCGATCGTGGCGGCGCGCCTCGCTCGCGATCAGAGCGTCACCGTCGGAGAGCGTCAGGTCGAGCGCCTCGACCAGCGCGCGGCCCTCGACGGGCGCGGAGACTTGCAGCCCGAGCAGCGCGGCGACGGTCGCGGGCAGATCGACCTGGCGCGCATCGAGCGACGCACCGCGGCGGATGCCCGGGCCAACCAGCACCAGCGGTGTGCGGCGCTCGACGGGATCGATCCCACCGTGATGGCCGCGATCGCTGGTGCCGTGATCGCTGGTGATCAGGAGCGTCGTGTGCGGTCCCATCTCCGCCGCGATGCGCCCGAGGTCGGTATCGATCTCGGTGATCTTGTCGTGAAACTTCTCGCTCGACGGCGTCCACATGTGGCTCGCGTTGTCGACGCCACCGAAGTGCAGCACCGCGAGCTCCCACGACTTGTCACCGGCGAGCTCGAGCGCGCGCTTGGTGAGGAAGCGATCGAAGCCGTTCACCGGGCTCGCGAACTTGATGATGCCGGGACGCCGGTTCGTCGCCTTTGCCAGCATGTCGGGGAACAACTGGAACCAGGTCTCATTGCCGAGCGCGACGGCGCGTCCGCCACGCGCCTTGATGCGTGCGAACAGGTTGTCGTCGGTGACCCGCGGCAAGCTCCAGTTGCGGGCCAGATCCGCGAGGCTCGGCGACATGCCGGTCGACATCGCGCGCACGCCGACGCCGGTCATCGTGATCGCGGTGGTCATCGCGGTGCCGGACGCGCCCCGGCGCGCCAGCCCCTCGAGCTGCGGCATCCATCCGCTTTCGAGCGCGGTGTCGTGGCGGAGCCCGTCGACGACGATCCACAGGACACGCGATGCCAGCCGAGGCGAGGGCGACTCGATGACCTCCGGTAGCACCGGCACGACCGGGCTGAAGAAGCCGCGTACGCACGCGACCAGGGCGGCGACGCAGACCGTGAGCGCGACGAGGCCGCGCCGGCGAGAATCCGTTACATGTCGCATTCGGCCGCGCAGGCCGAGCCGTTGTTCAGCCCGTCGCACGTGGCGGTGTTGATGCAGTTGATGCACGCCTGCGAGATGTCGCCGCTGGTACCCCCGCTGGCGCTGGTCCCGCTCGCGACACAATCATCGACGCAGTTGGCACCGCCCGAGCTGAAGCCCGAGCTCGGAACGCTGCCCGACGTCGACGTCTCGGCGAAGCAGTCACACACCTTGGTGCACGCCTGACGCAACGCCCCCCCGCCTCCACTACCACCAGTACACCCGATCGCGAGACTAGCCGCGGCCGCCAACACGAGGTTCCGAATCATCCGGCGACGCTAGCACGGGCTCGGCGGCGAGCGTCGACGATCTGCCCAAGCGCACTGAGGCGTACCTAGGCGTGAACGACGAGCACCGAGCACGGCGAGTGCCGGATCGTGCTCTCTGCCACCGAGCCGAGCAGCAGCCGGCGGACGCCGCGATGGCCGTGCGCACCGACGGCGATCAGATCGTGACCGGCGCGCTCGGCGGCATGCGTGATCACCTGCGAGGGCGGCCCTTGGATCAGCTCGACGTGGATCGCGCGGCCTGCGGCGGCGTGCTCGGAGGTCAGCTTGTCGGCCTGGCCACGCGCCGCAACGACCACCGCATCGCGCACCGTGGACCACGGGAACCGCGCCTGGCCGAGGAGCGTCGCGCCCCACGAGCCTGCCGGGAGCTGCCAGGCGTGGATGACTTCGAGGCGAGCGTCGGGGACGCAGAGGCGCGCGGCGTGCGCGATCGCCTTCGAAGATTGCGGCGAGAAATCACACGCGATCAGCGGCTTCGAGAACGGCGTCGTCGCCGGCGCACCGCGCACGACGAGCACGTCGCACGTGGCCTGGCGGATCGTGGAAGCGGCGACCGAGCCGAGCAAGAACCGCGACAGCCCGGTGTGTCCCTGCGTGCCGACGACGATCAGCTCGGCGTTCTGTTCGAGGGCAACGGCGGCGATCAGCTCGTCGGCCGGGCCCACGCGACTGACCAGCTCGGTGGTGACGCCCAGGGCTTCGATCGCGGCGAGCTTGTCGGCGAGCCGGACGGCTTCCTCGGTGCGAACGGCGCCCGAGACCTCGCCGAGGATCTGCAGCATCGCGCTGTCGCTCGCCGAGGGTGGCAGGTCGTCGTTCGCCTGCGCGTGAACGAGCACGAGCTTGGCTTTGTGCTGGGCCGCCATCGCGACCGCGCGATCGAGTGCGTGGTCGCTGGGACCCGACAGGTCGCAACCCGCGAGGATCGTCGTGAGCGTCATTGCGGACGAGTGCCGATGGTCAGGAACATCTGGACCGCGCCGGTCTCCATCGCGATCCGAGGAACGGTCTTCCACACCAGATCGTCGTTCGGCTGCTTGCCGGTGAGCTCGCTGACGCGCTCGGTGATCGCGGACTGCGTTTCCGGATCGGTCTCGACGCTGGCAAACACGCTGACGACCTTCCCGTTGCGAACATCCGCGGCGAGCTGCGTGGGTCCGGTGCCTGCACCGATGCCACGCACCGACCACGTGATCTGATCGTCGGCCTCGGTTGACACCCCCGACGGAGGGGGAACCGACGTCGACCACCCCGACGGAGGGGGAACCGACGTCGACAACGCCCGCTCTGAGAGCCGATCGAGGAGGAGCTTGGCCGGCTTGCCGACGGCCCACATCGGCACCAGCGAGTCATCGGACTTCGAGAGCCAGCTGTCGATGTCGGTGATCTTCTCGTAGCGCAGCTCGCACGCACCGGGCTCGTAGATCGCGCGCTGCGCGGCAGGCGTGTTGACCCAGATCTGCCGCCCATTGATGGAGCGGTGTCGGCCCCAGGCATCGCGCAAGCCGCGCTCGATGCCATCGCAGATCGTGGGCGCGTACTGCGTGGGGCCA
>JACCYD010000040.1 GCA_013696695.1 Deltaproteobacteria bacterium
TCGTGATCCAGGGCGGCGCGGGTAGCGGCAAGACGACGGTCGCGTTGCATCGCATCGCGTTCTTGAACTTCCAGGATCCTCGTCGGTTCAGGCCGCAGAACACGTTGTTCGTGGTGCCGTCGCAGTCGCTCGTTCGCTACGTCGCCGGCGTGTTGCCGTCGCTCGGCGTTTCCGGCGTGCCGGTGGTGACGTACACCGGCTGGGCGCGCTCGACGCGCATGCGCTGTCTGCCCGAGACGCCCACCAAGTACAACGCCGAGCCCCCCGATCAGGTGTCGCGCGTCAAGAAGCACCCGGCGATGATCAAGCTCCTCGCCGCGTGGGTCGAGTCGCAGGCCGCGCAGATCCGCGCCGACATCGCCGAGCACTCGGAGGTCGCCGCTCTGGAGTGGGATCGCCGAACGCGTCATCCGCTGGTGTCGCGCACGTCGCGGATGAGCGCGTGGGTGAAGAAGCAGGAAGGGGATACCGCGGCGTTCGACGTTCCGGTGCGGCTCGCGCTCGAGAGCGTGCTGAAAAAGTGGAAGAAGCGCACCGACGACATCACGCTCGACTGGGCGGAGCTGCTCACCGATCCGGTGGTGCTCAACGCCGGGTTCGCCGGCACCGAGGTGACGCCACGCGATGTCGATCGCGTGGTCGCATGGCTGCGCCGTCAGCTCGCGAAGCCCGAGAAGTCTCCGGTCGATGACGAGGGCAGGCCGATGCTCGACTCCGAAGGTCAGGCGGTCGGTCCCGACGACGACGATCCGGCTGGCCGGTTCGACGACGAGGACGACCCGATCTTGCTGCGCCTGATCCAGATCAAGCGCGGCGGTCTCGTCCCGCCCACCGGCGACGAGATCATCTACGAGCACGTCGCGATCGACGAGGCGCAGGATCGCTCCGCGCTCGAGGTCAAGGTGCTGGTCGAATCGGTCCGCGCGCCGGACGACGACGCCGACAAGCGATCGGTCACGATCGCCGGCGACACTGCGCAGCGCCTGGTGTTCGACAACAACTTCGCCGGCTGGGAACAGCTGCTCGAGCAGACCGGGCAGCCCGCGATCGTGCGGCCGCTCAAGCTGTCGTATCGCTCGACCGCCGAGGTCATGTTGCTCGCGCGCGAGATCCTCGGACCGGAGCTCGCACCCGACGATCCGCTCGCCGCGCGCCCGGGCGAGCCCGTCGAGCTCCACGAGTTCGGCGATCTCGGCGAAGCCGTCGGGTTCCTCGGCGATGCGCTGCGAAATCTGATGGCGCGCGAGCCCACGGCATCGTGCGCCGTGATCTCGCGCCACGCCGAGCAGGCCGACGCGTACTTCGACGCCCTCAAGCGCGCCGAGGTCCCGGCGCTCCGCCGCGTGCGACGCGACGAGTTCAATTTTCAGCCAGGCGTCGACGTCACCGACGTCGCGAACGTCAAAGGTCTCGAGTTCGATTACGTCGTGATGGTCGACGTCAACGATGCGAGTTATCCCGATCAGCACTGGGCCAGGCACATGCTGCACATCGGAGTTACTCGCGCCGCGCACCAGTTGTGGATGGTCGCGACGGGAGAGCCGAGCAAGCTCATTCCCACCGCGCTCCGCGACGGTGGCCGGATGACCGTCGGGTAACCGCGGGGTACTTATTTAACGGTGTAGGTGTGGCGGACCCGACGCTGTATCGATCTATCGTCGGCCGGCGCGTGTGGACAGCCGAGATCCGGTAGCGTGGATCTGTCGCGCGCATGGGGGCGGTTGTGCTTGCGCGCCGAGCTCTTGGAGGGTTCTGTGGCTTCGACATTTCGCGTTCTGTTCCTCGCGGCGGCGTTGGTGGGTTGCGGTGATTTGACCGAGTCAGAGCCTGCGCCCGAGATCGCAGTTTCGGCCCAGCCGATCACAGGACAAGACGGCGACTTCACCGTCGCCACGACCGTCCAGCTCAACCAGTACTCGACGCTGGGCGCCAATGCCGCTGCAGGTGCCACGACGATCACGGTCTCCAATATCGCCAACCTGACGTCGGCCACCTTCGGCGCGCTCGCCGCCGGCGACCAGCTGATGGTCATCCAGATGCGCGGCGCGACGATCAGCACCGCGAACAACTCGACGTACGGCACGGTGTCGGCCCTCGGTGGCGCCGGCAACTACGAGCTCGTCCAGGTCGCGAGCATCGCCGGCAACGTCATCACCATCACGTCGACCGATTGCAGCGGCCTTCGCAACGCGTACACGATCGCCGGGCAAAGCCAGGTCGTCCGCGTTCCGCAGCTCAGGAACCTGATCGTGGATCCCGCGGGCCAGATCGTCCCCGCCGCGTGGAACGGGACGACCGGTGGTGTGGTGGCGCTGAACGTCGGCGGCACCGCGACCGTCAACGGCTCGATCACCGCCAGCTCGTTCGGCTTCCGGGGCGGAACGGTCGACAACGGCCAATCGCGAAACTTCCTGACGTTCGTGAGCATCGACAACCGCGATGGCGCCGCCAAGGGCGAAGGCATCGCCGGTGATTCGTCGACGTACCCGGGCGGCGGCTTCGGAAAAGGCGCCCCCGCCAACGCGGGCGGCGGTGGCAATGGCCTCGGGGGTGGTGGTGGCGGTGGTGGCGCGAACGGCAACAGCGGCGCCACGTACACCGGCGCCGGCGTGATGGACGCGACGGTGACCGGCGGCGCGGCGTGGACGATCGACCCGGAGAACGGCACGTCGAGCGGCGGTGGACGCGGCGGTTATACGAATTCGACGTCGAACCAGAATGCGTTGACGCTCGCTCCCGGAGCCGCGGCATGGGGCGGCGATCTTCGTCGCGTCAACGGCGGCCGCGGCGGCCATCCACTCGACAACGATCCGGCGGCTCGCCTGTTCATGGGCGGCGGCGGCGGCGCGGGTGAAGGCGATGGCACCACGACGGGTGCAGGCGGCAACGGTGGCGGCGTCGTCGTGCTGATCGCGAATTCGGTCACCGGCACCGGCGTGATCAACGCGAACGGCGGGCAGGGCGTCGCGACGTCGACGCTCGACGCGGGTGGTGGTGGCGGCGGCGGCGGCTCGATCGTGATCAAGGCCAACGCGCTCTCGACGATCGCGACCAACGCGAATGGTGGCGTCGGCGGCAACAACACGTCCACCGTCGCGACGGCGCAAGGCCCGGGCGCCGGCGGCGGTGGCGGCTTCATCGCGACCAGCGGCGGCACGATCGCGCGCAACGTCAACGGTGCGCTCGGCGGCACCACGCTGTCGTCGTCGCTCACCGAGTTCCCGACCAACGG
>JACCYD010000466.1 GCA_013696695.1 Deltaproteobacteria bacterium
GAGTTCGTGCGCTCGCGATGCCGGCGATCGACCACCAGCTTGTTGTCCGACACCATGCGCGAGAGGCCATCGAACACAGCGAACCCTTCGCCGGCGAAGTTCGCCGCGATCTCGCCGGCAGTGTGGCGATCGCCGGCGAGCGCCCACAACTTCGTCATGTCGATCACCTGGCCGTCTTCGCCGGCGGGAGGCTGTGCGCTGGTCGGGCAATAGAACGCGATATCGTCGACTCCGAGCACGTTCATGATCTCGACCATGCGTGCGGTCCTGCGGCGAGCGATCGTCAAGCAAATCTCGATCGGCAGCTGCGCGTCGACGCCGGTCGCCGGGGCCTGGGTGCGCGGCACGATGTCGAACGCGCCGTCGGGCCAGGTCACGACGTCGGTGATGGTCTCGCGGATCTTGGTGGCGAGGATCTCGACCAGGTCGACCTCCGAGATCAGGCCCGACATCAGCAAGACCTTGCCGAGCGGCACGCCGGTCTCGGCACGGGCCTCGAGCGCATCGGCCAGCGCCCGCTCGGCGACCAGCCCGGAACGCACCAGGATCACGCCGAGTTGCTCCTCGCGGCGGTTCGACGAGGCCCACACGATGGCGCGGTCCTCGACTCCGATGCTGCGGATGATGCCGCGGCGCTCGAACGTGATCAGGGCGGACAGCTTGCGCCGGGCGACCCACTCGAGGACGTCTTCGGCGGGCATCGTGCTGAGCGCGCCACGCACCGACATGGCTAGGTCCTCGCGCTCGTTCGGCCGGACGGTCTCTCTCGCCTCGCCATGGCGCCAAGCATAGCGGAATCTCGTCGGAACACGGGTCGCCGAACAGATTTCACTCGCCGGGATTTCCGGCCGAATGAGATAGGTTATGGTGTCGCATGGCCGACCAAAAGACCAAGGATCTGCCGGTGGCGACGGCCCTGCCGCCCAAGACCCCAGAGCGCTCCGTGCTGATCGACCCGGTCGCGATCGTCACCGGTAGCGCCGTCGCGCTGCTCGGAATCGGCGTCCTGGTGGCGTTCTTGTGGATGGTGCCGAGCGCGGCGGCCCGCGAGTCGCAGGCGGCCTGTCGCGGGCTCGGTGGTTATAACGATCCCGTGCCGGCGCTGTGCCCGGGCGGGGAGCCGTGCACGCTGCCGATTCCCGCTCCCGACTTCACCGCCCGCGACATCACCGGCAAGCAGGTCAGCCTCCGCGATTTCCGCGGCAAGGTCGTGCTGCTCAACTTCTGGGCCTCGTGGTGCGCCGTCTGCAAGACCGAGAAGCCGTCGCTGTCAGACATGGCCGGCGATCTCGGTTCGGATGACTTTGTCGTGCTGACGCTCGCGTCGGATCACAACATCGGTGAAGCGATGACGGCGGTCATGCAGTCGCTCGCGCCCGGCGCCGCGCTGCCGCAGCGCGATGCGAACGGTCAGGTCTCGCTACCGGACCTCAAGGCCGCATTCGATCGCGCGTTGCCGAACAACATCCCGTTCAAGGTGTTCCTCGATCCGCCGCAGGGCGATGACAACATCGGCCCGATCACGCAGCGCTGGGGCATCAAGGCCGTTCCGGAGAGCGCGTTGATCGATCGCAAGGGCAACATCCGCGCGTACTTCGTGAACAAGCGCGACTGGAGCACACCGGTGGCGCGCACCTGTCTCCACGCGGTCATCGACGAATAAGACGAGTGGAGTAAGAAGAGATGGCGCGCGTACTCGTGATCGACGACGAACCCGATGTGGTTCGACTGATCGTCAAGGTGCTCTCGGGGCGCGGCCACGTCGTCCAGATCGCGCGCGATGGTGCGAGTGCGCTGGCGCGCGTCAAGCACGAGCCACCGGACGTCATCCTTCTCGATAGCGATCTGCCGAAGATCGATGGCGCCGAAGTCTGTCGCCGGATCAAGCACGACGAGGTCACCGCCGACATCCCGGTGGTGATGATGACGTCGTCGTATATCGATATCTACGACGTCAACGTCGAGGGCGGTCCCGAGGCGTGGGTCGTGCGGCCGTTCGTGCGCGAGGTGCTCGCCAACGTCGTCGAGCGCGTGCTCTTCAAGCGCTGATCGCGGATGAAGCGCGTCCCGTTCACGATCCTCACGGGCTGGCTCGGCGCGGGCAAGACCACCGCGCTCAACCGCATGCTCGCCGCCCAGACCGGCAAGAAGATCGCCGTGCTGGTCAACGAGCTCGGCCGGATCTCGATCGACACGCAGCTGATCATCGGACGCGGTGGCGACGTGCTCGAGCTCGCCGGCGGCTGCGTGTGCTGCAAGGTCGATCTCAAGAACGATCTGTGGGATGGCATCGGCGAGATCGTGGCC
>JACCYD010000057.1 GCA_013696695.1 Deltaproteobacteria bacterium
TGATCCGGACCGCGGCGCGCTTCGGCTCGGGACTGCTCCAGCCGAGCGGGCGATAGATCCCGAACTGCGTGAAGTCGAGGAGCAGCTGTTGTGCGTGCGGCGGCAGGTTGAGGATCTCGTCGAGCACCAGCGTGCCGCCATCGGCAAAGCTGACCAGCCCGGCGCGGGCGGCGACCGCTCCCGAGAAGCTACCCTTCTCGTGGCCGAACAGCTCCGACGTGATGGTGTTGAGATCATCGGCGGCGCCGAGCATCGCGCGCACCACCGGCATCCGCTGCGACGCTTCGGCGACCGCGCGTGCGAGGAGGGTCTTGCCGGTGCCGCTCTCGCCGAGAAGCAGCAACGGGAGATCGCTGACGACAGCGGTCTCGATATCTGCGCGCAGTGGTGCGAGCGAGCGCGACGCGAGTAGCTGGTCGAGCGACGGCGGCGGAACTCGTTCGCGGCCGAGCGCAGCCTCGAGATCCTCGGCGATCGTGGAGACCTGGCGGCGATGCGACATCACGAGCGCGAGGAGATCGGTGGCGAGCTCGAACAGCTGGCGCTCGTCGTCACCGATCTCGATGTCGACGCTGCGAAAGTCGACGTAGACCACGCCGCGTGCTTCGAGCTTGCCGACGACGCGCAGTGGCGCCGCGAGTGCGCACGCGATGCCGAGCGCCTGCACGCTCTTCGAGCCCTCGCCGATGTCAGGCTCGAGGAGCAGCGCCTTGCCCGAGCGCCACACCTCGTGAACGATCGAGCGGCTGATCTCGGCTTGCTCGCGCGCGGATAGCTTGCCGCGCGGACCTTGCGCCTCGATCGTCGTCGTCGCGCCGCTGCGATCGGTGAGCAACACCAGCCCGCGATCTGCGCCGAGCTCCTCGACGAGCATGCCGAGCACGCCCTCGACGAGCGCGGTTTCATCGTTCGAAACGACCAGGCGATCGACAAGCCTCCGCAGCACACCGAGTGGAGTCTCGTTCGCCATCGCGTTCACCTTCGGAGCTTCGCGGTGTGCGCGTCAAGCCTTCGGTGCAGCTGCCGGAGTCCGGCAATCTCGCCGACGAACATCGGCAGTCCCGTCGACGCGACCAATAATCTCGGGGCTTTCTCGCAGCCATTCGATGGCACGCGCCGCGCAGCTCGGGGCCGGATGCAACACTCTCGCTTGCTCGTACTTGTCCTGTTCGGGGCGTGTGGAACTGACGACGCCCCGGCACCCGATGCCACCGCGAGCGTCGCGATCTTGCCGACCACCGGCCAAGCGGTGACCGGTACCGGCGTGTTCGAACGCCTCGCTGGGGTGATCACCCTCGAGCTCGACATCGCGAACGCCGCACCGGGCGTCCACGGCATGCACATTCACCAGGTCGCCGATTGCGCGATGGACGGCATGGCCGCGGGCGGCCACTGGGACGCCGGCGAAACCGCCGGTGATCCCGACGGTCACGGCTTGCCCGATGGTGCGAGCCACGTCGGCGATCTCGGCAACATCACGATCTCGGCCGATGGCACCGGCGCTCTGACGCGCACGAATGCCACGTGGACCCTCGATGGCTCGGCGACCGATGTCACGGGTCACGCGATCATCTTCCACGCCCTGACCGACGACGGCTCGATGCCCTCGGCGGGCGCGCGCCACGGCTGCGGCATCATCGTTCCCGATCTGGATCCCGCGTGAAGACCGCGCTCGTCATCCTGATCTTCGGACTGTCGATCGCGGCCGCCGACAACATCAACCGCACCGGCCCCTACAAGGTCGGCGACACCGTCGAGGTCTGGCTCAACGTCAACGGCCCTGCCGAGTGGGTGCAGAGCAAGGTGATGGACATCAAGGGCGACGAGTACCAGATCCATTACGGCGGCAGTCGCTACAACCTCAAGTGGGTCAAGGCCGACCTGATCCGCAACGAAGCGCGCGAGAAGGCCGCTGCCGCCTCGAAGCAGATGCAGCAGGCGTTCTGGGCCGAGGTGTCGACCAAGTACGCGTGGCCGGTGGGCTCGTTCGCGCGCGTGCTCGATCCGAACATTCGCGGCCAGCCCACCGGCATGCCCGGGTTCCCGGCGGGTGCGCCGGAGCTCGCGAAGGCGATGGCCGAGCTCGCCGAGCTCGACGGCATCTGCAAGGCGAAGTACGCCGGCATCACCAACACCAACGAGATCAACGACTACACGCGCATGGCGGGCACCTGGTGCAAGGTCGCGGCATCGCGCGTCGAGATCGGCAAGCTGATGGTCGGCCAGATGGTGAAGACGCTGACCACGTCGTATCTCGAGCAGAGCGCGACGAGCCGGAAGAGCATCGAGGTGCGAGACGCGCACGTCGTCGCCGGTAGCTGGTACGCGGGCCTCTATCCGAACGGCTACGACAAGGTGAAGGGCATCAGCCGCACCTCGTGGCTCGACGACATCCTCGATCACGATGGCGCCGCCGCGATCGCCGAGGCGAAGCAAGCGATCGGTGGGCTCTACACCGCCATCGGCGTCACCGAACCGACGAGCTCGTTCTACGACGACTACGCGAAGGGGATGGCGGCGATCAAGGCTGACTTCACGGCCAACGTGCCGGGCCCGGTGTTCCTCGCCACGGGCAAGGACGGCACGATGGAGGCCGCCGGCAAGCAGGGCGTCACCGGCAAGATCCTCAGGTCGGCGGTGCTGTCGCCCGGCTGGGTCGTCACCAAGACACCGTCGGGCAAACCTCTCGATCGCGTGAAGATCGGAACGATCTTCTATCAAGCCGCGAGTGGGCGCTGCGTCTACCGCTCGTACGCGTGGAAGCAAACCTACGCGGGTGGCGGATGGTCTGCCGGGTTCGCGAAGGAAGCGAACGAGTTTTACCAGCGGTGCAAGTGATGGTGACACGTCGCGATCTGTTGCGACTGATCGGCGCCGGCTCGCTGTTGCGTTTGATCGGCGCGTGCGGTACCGACCCGATCGATATTCCGCCGGACGCGACCTACGACGACGTCCTCGACATCATCCATCGCAACGATGTCGAGTTTGGCGGCGGGCTCGCGAATCACGCACCGATGGCGGCCGAGGCGCTGGTCGCGCTCGGACTCGCGGATCGCGTGTCGGGGTTCGTCGCGAGCTATGCCGCCGAGCTGCCGCCGTTCGTCGACGTCGCGCCGCTGCCCGCGGACCAACGC
>JACCYD010000062.1 GCA_013696695.1 Deltaproteobacteria bacterium
GGGCCCATCTGCTTGTACATCTCGACGAAGTGCCCGCGCGACACCATCCAGTAGGCGAGCGGCAGCAACATCAGACTGCCGACGCCGACGCCGTCGAGGAAGCTCAGCGGGCGCTTCGAAGTCACAGGCCCGGGATGCCCTGCTTGCCGTCCTTGATCTGCATCGTCGACGCCTTCAGCTCCTCGGTGGTGATTGGCTGGTAGAAGCCGCCGAGGTGCGCCGACAGGAACGCCTCCATCACCGCGAAGAACGCGATGTTGTTTTCGGGGCGGTGGAAGCCGTGGCCCTCGTCGGGGAACAGCACGTAGGTGACAGGCAAGTTGTGCTTCTTCATCGCGGTGACGATCTGCTCCGACTCCGCCTGCTTGACGCGCGGATCGTTGGCGCCCTGGCCGATCAGCAGAGGCCTCGAGATCTTCGCGGTATGCGTGAGCGGCGACGCCTGGAGGAGCAGTGCCTTGCCCTCGTCGGTGGTCGGGTTGCCCATGCGCGTGTGGAACACGGCGAGGAACGGCGCCCAGTACGGTGGGATCGAGGCGAGCAGGGTCATCAGGTTCGACGGACCGACGATGTCGACACCGCACGCGAACACGTCGGGCGTCATGGTGAGGCCGGCGAGCGTCGCGTAACCGCCGTAGCTGCCACCGGCGATGCAGATCTTGTCCTTCGGCGAGATGCCTTGCTTGACCGACCACGCGACGGCGTCGATCAGATCGTCGTGCATCGTCTTGCCCCACTGGAGGTTCGCCGCGTTGAGGAACTTCTTTCCGAAGCCCGTCGAGCCGCGATAGTTGACCGACAGCACGGCATAGCCGCGATTCGCGAGCTGCTGGTGCACGGGGTTGAAGCCCCAGTCGTCACGCGCCCACGGACCGCCGTGAACGAACAGCACCATCGGCACCGGCGAATTTGCCTTGCCGTCACCGTCGGGATCGGCCGACTTCGGCAGCGTCAGGTAGCTGACGAGCTCGAGGCCATCGCGCGCCGGGATGGTGACCGTCGACATCCTCGACAGCGGCTGCTCGTAGAGCTTGGGGGCTGGCGAGAACAAGAACGTCGCCTTCTGCGCCGCGCGATCCCACAGGTAGTAGGAGGCCTTGCGATCCGAGGACGTCGCGACGATCCACTTCTTGTCGTCGAGCGTGCGCGAGGTGATGTTGACGTCCGCACCGTCGTCGAGCTTGGCGAGCGCGGCGAGATCCTTCTCGATCGACTTGTCGAGGATCTTCCAGGTCACGCGTCCGGGATCGAACGCGACCGCCTGGATGGTGTGCTTCGTCGGGTGAACGATCGCGTTCCCGACGTCGGCCTTCGGGTGCTCGCCGAGGACCTTCTGCTTGCGCGTCGCGAGCGACATCTCGACGAGCGCAGCGGTATCGCGACCGCGCGACTCGGTGGCGTAGACCGACTTGTTGTCGGGCGTGAAGCCGAGGATCCCGGTGGTCTCCGCGTCCTCGAACGGGATGGTGTCGAACGCCTTCCACGCCTTGCCCTCGCGGATCATCAGCTGGGTCGAACCGTCCGGGTTCTTCTTGTTCGCGAGGCGAACCTGGTTGGCATTGTCGAGCGTGAACCCGAGGTAGCCGTCGTCGTTCTGCATCACGAGCGTGCGCTTGCCGGTCGTGAGGTCGTATTCGTGGAGGTCGAACACGGCCGGATCGCGATCGTTGATCGAGATCCAGATCTTGTTCGGCGACTTGTGGTCGAGCCCCGCGATCTCGGCGCGCGCGCCCTTCGAGGGCGTCAGCTCGACGGTCTTGCCATCGCTGAGGTCGACCTTGAAGACGTGGAAGTTCTCGTCGCCCCCGACATCCTGCTGGTAGAGGAGGTGCTTGCCGGTGAAGGCCCAGCTGTAGCTCGGGATCGGGCGCGTCTTCTCGTCGGTGACGGCCTTCGCCTGATCGAGCTTGTCGATCGGCGCGACCCAGATGTTCATGACGCCGTTCTTGGGCGCCATCCACGACAGCTGCTTGCCGTCGGGGCTGAGTCGCACGGCGACGCGCTCGGGATTCCCGAACAGCAGCGAGCGCGGGATCAGATCGGTGCGGGGCTTGCCGACGGCTTGCTTGGGAGCAGGCGCCGCGGTTTCGGTGGGCTGTTTCGGCATCGGCTCCAGCGCGTGATCAGGTGTCGGGAGCGAGGGAGCCGGCGTCGGTGAGCCACCGCAGGCTGCGAGGAACAACAGGCCAGGGAGCGGTTTCATGCGCGCAGCATGCCGCGTCAGCCGAGCCAGCGCAGTAAGGCCTCGCTGCGATCGTCGGGCAGATCGACGCCGATCTGACCTTGCGCCTCCTCCGGGCCGTGCCAGTCGGAGCCGCCGGTACAGACCAGGCCGAGTTGATCAGCGACGGCGAGCCAGCGCGATCGCTCGCGTGCATCGTAACCACCATGAAACGCCTCGATGCCCTCGAGGCCGGCGGCCTTGTACGTGCGCAGCATTGCCGCCGAGCGCTCGTCGTAGAGGTGGGGATGCGCGAGCGACAACGCCGCGCCGGCTTCGCGTCCGAGCGTGATCGCATCGGCGAGCTGTAGCGCGTTGTGCGGCACGTCGACCGGGCCTTGATCGTAGAGGTGACGCGAGAACGCATCCTTGATCGAGCTCGCGTGCCCACCCGCCACCATCAGCTTCGCGAGGTCGGGCCGGCCGATCGATCGACTACGGGCCTCGTCGAGGAGCTTCGTGATGTCGAGCTTGATGCCGCGCATCTCGAGCTTGGTGGCCATCACCTTGACGCGATTCGTGCGCGCCTCGCGGATCGCGCCGAGCCGCGACGCCAGATGCTCCCAGTCTCCGCCGCGATCGTAGGCCAGCACGTGGATCGTGCGTTTCTGGTCGTCGCAACACGACAGCTCGACCGCGCGGATCGACCGGGCACCGGTGACCGGCACGCCGGTGCCTGCGCAGGTGTCGTGGTCGGTCAACGCAAACACCGCCACACCACGCTCGGCGGCGCGCGCTGCGACGCGCTCCGGCGGTTCGCTACCGTCGGAGCAGGTCGAGTGGCAGTGCAGCTCGAAGCGCATGGTCTCTTATACCTGCTAAACTCGTGCGTTGATGGCCACCGGGGGTCAGGCAGCACCGGCGCGGCTCGGCCGCTACGAGCTCCTCGCGCGCCTCGCGACGGGTGGCATGGGCGAGATCTTCC
>JACCYD010000064.1 GCA_013696695.1 Deltaproteobacteria bacterium
GCTCGAGGCTCGCGGTGTACGCGAGGTCGTACAGCAGCTTGATGCGCATGTCGTCGGCGAGCGAGCCGCGCGTCTCTTCGAGCTGCCACGGATTCTGGAGCGTCGCGGCCAGCTTTCCGATCTCGCTGCCCTCGGGAATCGACCCGGTGTAGCCGAGCGAGATCTGCGCGAGCCCGGTGATCCCCGGCTTGACGTCGCGCATGCGCTCCTCGAACAGCGGGATCGCGTACGCCAGATCCTGGAGCAGCTCCGGTCGCTCGGGACGTGGGCCGACCAGGCTCATCTCCCCGCGCAACACGTCCCAGAACTGCGGCAGCTCGTCGAGCCGCGACTTGCGGAGGAACTTGCCGACCCGGGTGATCCGCGGATCGTTGGCACCCGCCACCACGATGCCGGTCTTCGCTTCCGCGTTGACCGCCATGGTGCGGAACTTGTGCATCATGAACTCGTCGAATCGCAGCTTGCGCACGCCGTTCTCGACGGCCGAGCTTCGCAAGCTGCCGGCACGACGCTGCCGGTAGAACACCGGGCCCGGCGAATCGATGTAGATCGCCGCCGCGATGAACGGCATCAAAGGTGCGGTGATGGCAAGCCCGAGAGCCGCTCCCGCGACGTCGATCGCCCGTTTGGCGAAGCGAACGCTGCGCAACACGTTGTCAGCCTATCACGCGTCAGGCGCGCTGGCTTCGGGGCGATCTGCGTTATCCTCATTGCCGTGACGGCGTCCATCCGCCTGACCGTGCCCGGCACGCTTCGCTACCGCGGCATTGCTGTGCGCGTGGTCGCGGAAGCCGCGCGCCTGGTCTCGGGGTCGTCGATGAACGATCCGGATGATCCGTTCGCCAACGACGTGCGACACCCGTTCGATACGGCGGTGGTGTCGGCGTTCATGGAGATCTTCAACAACATCGCGATCCACGCGTACAAGCGCAAAGGTGGCGGTGCGATCGACATCGTGATGACACCCAGCGAGCGCGACCTCGTGATCGAGGTGCGAGATCATGGGCAGGCGTTCGACATCGACGAGGTCGCTCCCCTCCCCCCCGATCTCGACGAGCACAGCTTGCCGGAGGGCGGAATGGGCATCCATATCGCAAAGACGATGCTGGACGATTTGACCTACCAGCCCGGCCCCCCAAACCTCTGGCGTCTGTGCAAGAGGTTGGCGACCGGCCCACATGCTGACGTAGGGAGGAGTTGACGGTGCTGCCCTTCGAAGTAAGCAAGAACCCAGGCGAGACCAAGCTGACCATTCGTGGCTCGCTCGACATCAACACGGCGCCGGCGCTCGCCGAGGAGATCGACAAGATCCTCGCGACCAAGCCCGCGAAAGTCGAGGTCGACTTGGGCCCACTCGATCTGATCGATAGCTCCGGTGTCGCCGCGCTCGTGAAGCTCTACAAAGGTGTGCGCGGTGGAGGTGGCAACGTGCGCATCTCTGGCGCGCGCGATCAGCCGCTCGCGATCTTCAAGCTCCTCCGCATGGACAAGGTATTCAACCTCTGACACTGCGCGTCCTCGCCATCACCAAGATCTTCCCGAACGCCGCCGAGCCGCTCGCCGCGCCGTTCAATCGCCAGCAATTCTCGGCGCTGGCGAAGCTGTGTCAGCTCGAGGTGATGGCCACCGTGCCCTGGTACCCGGGCGCGGGTCTGATGGCGAAGTGGTCGAGCGCCGGCAAGCTCGCGCAGGTCCCCGCGCGCGATCGGATCGCGGGCATCGACGTGACCCATCCGCGCACACTGTTCGTGCCGCGCATCGCACACGGAACGTGGGGGCCGCTCTATGCGGCGTCGATCGCGCCGCTGATGATGAAGTACCGCGGCAAGATCGATGTCGTGCTCGGCTCGTGGGCGTACCCCGACGGCTTCGCCTCGGTGATCGCCGGGAAGCTCCTCGGAGTCCCGAGCGTGATCAAGCTCCACGGCTCCGACGTCAACGTGGTCGCGAAGCTGCCCGGTCCCCGCCGGCTGACGCAGTGGGCGTTTCCGCGCGCCTCGCGGATCGTCGCGGTCAGCCGCGCCCTCGCTGATGAAGCGGTCGGGCTCGGCGCGCAGCGATCGCAGCTCCGCGTGGTGATGAACGGCGTCGACGAGGAGCTGTTCCATCCGCGCGATCGTGCCGCGGCGCGGGCCGAGCTCG
>JACCYD010000070.1 GCA_013696695.1 Deltaproteobacteria bacterium
GGCGCGCATCGAGCCAGCGCGCGATCAGATCGACGAGTCCGCGATCGCGCACTACCGCAGCGAGCTCGAGTCGCTCCGCGCGCTCGGCATCCGGCCGGTCGTCACCGTGCATCACTTCTCGAACCCGACGTGGGTCGCGGATCCGCGCGGCAATGCATGCTCCGGCGGACCCAGTGACACCAATTTGTGTGGCTTCGGCTCGGCCGGCGGTCCACAGATCATCACGGAGCTCGGCGATCACGCGACGCTGCTCGCGACCCGGTTCGGCGATCTGATCGACGAATGGGGCACGGTGAACGAGCCGGTCAACTACCTGTTCGCGGGCTACGCGGTCGGCCAGTTTCCGCCGGGCAACCTGAATCTCGATCCGCTGCAGTTCGCGCGCGTGATGCGCGACTACATCGCGTCGCACGCCGCGATCTACGATGCGATCCGCGCCGCCGACACGGTCGACGCCGACGGCGATGGCAGCGCGGCAGCGATCGGGCTCTCGGTCTCGGTCGCCGACTGGCAAGCGACCCGCAACAACGCACCGTCGGTCGATCCCGAAGATGTCGCGGCGCGCGATCGCCTCCTCTACCTGTTCCACTACCTGTTCGTCGATTCGATCAGAGCCGGCACGTTCGACGCCAACCTCGACGGCACGGCCGACGAGGATCATCCCGAGTGGGCCGACAAGCTCGACTGGCTCGGCCTCCAGTACTACTTCCGCGCTGGCGTCTCCGGAAAAGATCCGCTGTTGCCGCCACCGCTCGGCTTCACGCCGTGTTTCGGCGGCTTCGATTTCGGCAGCTGCAGGTCGGCACCGGATCCGACGTACTGCGTGCCGGCGATGGGCTACGAGGGCTGGATCGACGGCGTTTACGACGTCCTGATGGCGTTCTCCGCTCGCTATCCGAGCTTGCCGCTCGTCGTCACCGAAGCTGGCATCGCCACCGCGACCCCCAAGCGACGCGCGGAGAACATCGTTCGGGAGCTCGAAGCGATCGGTCGCGCGCGCGATGCCGGCGCCGACATCCGCGGCTACTACCACTGGTCGCTGACCGACAACTTCGAGTGGCACGAGGGCTTCGTGCCGCGATTCGGACTGTTCACCGTCGACTACGTGTCGTACGCGCGCAGCGGCAACGTGGGCAGCGACACGTTCGCCGAGATCGCGAAGTCGCGCCGGATCAGCTCCGACCATCGGCGGCTGCACGGCGGCACCGGGGCGATGACGCAAGAGGAAGGCGTCGATCTCGATTCGCGCTGCCGCAAGCCGTGATCACGGACAGACGTTGAAGTTATCGAGCTCGGCGCGAGACGGACTCGCGATCTCGGTGTAGGCGCCCGCGTTGAGCGAGACCAGCGTGATCCCGCCCGGCGCCGGCGAGGTCGAGGCGCCGAGTCCACGCCTTCCCATCCCTGGAGTACTCGCCGATCACTTGTCCGCTCTCCGGCCGCAGGCGCCACCACCGCATCTGCTGCGAATCGTAGGGAAGCTGCACGACGGTCTCCGCCGGCAGGATGGTGTCGAACATCTCCAGGATCGCGGTGGTCTCGTCGATCACCTGCACGCCGACCCGCAGGTCACCAATGTTGACCTGCAGGATCGTGAACGTGCCGCCCGGACCGAGCGACCTGCGAACCTCGACAAACGCGCCGTCCTCGAAGCCCATGGTCCACGTGCAGCTCGCATCGTTGACGAGATTCGCGGCGACCGTCATCGAGAGCACGCCGTTGGCACGATCGTTGAATTCGGATTCTGATCCTCGCCGCCCCGACCACACGGGGTGGAGGCCGGGCTGTCGAAGGTGTCGAACACCGCGGGTCGCAGGCACGCCGGGCCCGAGTTGCCATCGGGCGCGAGGCCCGCGTCTAGCTCCGGACGCGGTGGCTTCGCAAGGCAGCCAGCTGTGATCACGAGGATCGCGACATGCCGCACTGACTCGATGATAGCTCACTCCTCGGGTGGCAGCGGTGGCTCTTCACCGTCGGAGCCGGAGCCAATTCCCACCGAGCCCGATCCCGCGCCGACCGTGGCGCCAGCTTGCTTGCACGGCAACCCGAGGCTCAGCACCTCGAACCCGAGCCCGGCTCGATTGACGAGTGGGTTCGGCAGCTGCTTCTCCTTGGTGGCATCCCAGAACCGGATCGAGCCTTCGCCGTCCTCGTACGCGAGCGTGGTTGCGTCCACCCAGCGCGGGGCGAACTGGCTGCGCGCGGTCAGCACGTGGATGTGCGCGCCCTTCTCGAGGTCGACGACATACAGCGA
>JACCYD010000101.1 GCA_013696695.1 Deltaproteobacteria bacterium
TGGCCCAGGTGTCCGGGCTCATCACGTTCTTCGCCTTGACGAGGCCGCGCGGCTTGTACTGCTCGTAGAACTGCAGCTCGTCCGGATCGGCCTTCTTGAGGAACGCGAGGGTGTTACAGACGCACCACGTCATGTCGTACTGGTGCGCGTCCATGTAGATGCGGCGCAGCGCCTTGTACGAGTCGTACTTGAACGGCTCGTTGCGCAGCATTCGCATGTGCTGCTCGACGGCCTTGTCGGTGTATTCCGGGCCAGCGACCAGGTAGAGCTCCGCGAGGATCTCCGCGCGATCCGTCCCATCTCCGCGCATCTCGTTCTTCGGATCGAGCTGCTGCGCGATCTCGTACGCCTGGGTCGCGCTCTGGTAGTGCTTGAGGCGCGACCGATAGATCTCGCCGAGGCCGTCGAACAGACCGACCTGCAGCTTCTGGAACGTGGGGCTGCCCGCCTTCGGCAACCGCTTGATCATGTCGCGGTACGCGCGCTCCTGGCCCTTCCAGTCGCGCTTCGTCGTCAGCACCTTGTCGATGGCTTCGAACGAACGCAGCGCCTTCGGGATCATCGCGTCGCTGAGCTTCTCGGGAATCGAGAAGAACGAGTCGAGCGCGCGGTTGTAGTAGTCGACTGCCTCGTCGAGAGACTTCAGCTCGTCGCGGCACACCGTCGCGGCCGCGTGGTAGTAGGCGCCCTTGCGGACCGAGTCGGTCTCGAGTGCGACGAAGCGCTCGATCGTCTCGACGGCCTTCTTCCATTGCTTGGTCTCGGTGTAGAGATCGAGCACCTTCTGGAGCAGCTGGTGATCTTCCGGCGAGACCTCGAGGGCCTCGAGGAACGCCGCCGTCGCCTTCTGCGGGTTGGTCAGCTTCTCGTGATAGATCTCGCCGATCTGATCGAGGAGGAGGACCTTGTCCTTCGACGCGGCGGTGGTCATCAGACCGCGCTTGGCGTGAACGACCGCTTCCCAATCGCCCTGCTCTTCTTGCAGCGCGATCACGGCCTCGAGGGTGTCGCGATGCGACGGATCGATCTCGAGGGCCTTCTCGAACATGTTGAGCGCCTTCTTGCGCTCACCCAGGTTCCGCCGAACCATACCGAGGCGGTTGTAGATGCGGACGACGTCGCCCTCGTCTTGACCGTCGCGGTGCTGGACCAGAATGGTCTGATAGATCTTCCCGGCGTTGTCGTAGTCGCCCATCTTGTACAGCAGGTCGGCGCGGCCAACGAGCGTGGGCAGATAGGTCGAGTCGATGTCGTAGGCGTTCTTGTAGTAGCCGAGCGCCTTCTGGAAATCTCCGAGCTCGTCGGCGGTGCGTGCCGCGCGATAGTAGAGATCCTTGAGCTCGTCCTGGTTCGCGTGCAGCTGGCCGACCTTGCGGCACAGCATGTCGATCACCGGCGACAGCTCGCTCCAGTCCTGAGACGCGAAGTAGAGGTTCGCGAGCGGACGACCCGCGTCGACGTGCTCGGGATCGAGCGCGATGACGGCGGCATACAGCTGCTTCGCCGCGTCGTTCTGACGCAGCTTGTCCTCGTAGATTCGCGCCGCCTCGAACAGGAGGCGAACCTTGTCGGTGATGACCGGCGTCACGGCCTCGGCGCGGACCATCATCTGCGCCGCCTTCAACCAGTCCCCGCGATCGGAGTACTGCTTGGTCAGCGCTTCCATCGTCGGGACGTGGCCGGGGTCGGTCGCGAGACCACGGAGCAAGTTCGCTTCCGCTGAATCGGGATCCTGGACCTGGGCGTACTGGATGCGGCCCATCCGCCAATACAGGTCGACCTGACGACGCGTGTCGTCGGTCAGCCGCACCAGCTGCGCCATCATCTCGATCGCGCGATCCCACTCGTTGATCTTCTCGTAGAGCCGACCGAGGGCATCGAGCGAGCGTTGCTCGTTCGGATCGAACTGCAGTACGTCGACGTACGCCTCGACGGCGCGGTCGATGTCACCGAGGTTCGATTCGTAGGTCACACCCATCGCGACGAACAGATCGACCTTGGTCTGCTGGTCGGTCGCGTAGGTGATGTGATTGCGATACGTCTCGACGAGCGCTTCCCATTTGGCGCTCTGCTGGTAGAGCCGAGCGAGCTCGCGATAGGCGCTGAAGTTGCGGTTGTCGACCGCGACGATCTTCTCGAGAGACTCCGCCGCGCGATCGAGCTTGCCGAAGCGCTCCTCCCACGCAGCCGCCATGCGCTCGTACAGCGCGATCTGCTCGGAGTCCGATGGCGATGCGTCGAGCTGCGCCTCGAGGACCTCGAGGTACTTCTCGGACTGGTTGGTCTTCTCGTAGAGACCTTCGAGGGCGCGCAGCGCGTTCAAGTTGTGCGGATCGACAACCAGCACCTGGTTGTACGAAGCGATCGCCTGGCCGGCGTCGAACAGACGCAGGTCCCAGATCTGACCGGCTTCGAGCCGGAGCTTGATGACTTCCTGCTCGTCGCCGCCCTGGTTGAGGTCGATGTTGTCGGCGCGCCGGTTGAGCACGTCGATCAACGGCTCCCACTGCTCGGTGCGACGATAGAGCCGATCGAGGGCCGCGAGCGCTTCGGGCGACTTCTTCGAGTAGTTGAGGGCCTGCTGGTACGAGTGGATCGAGCCACCGAGATCCTGCATCTGCCGCTCGAGAAGCTCGGCGAGCGAGATGTAGAGCTCGGTCTTCTTCGGCGGTGCCGTCTCGACCGCAGCATGGCGCTGCAGCGTCTCGATCAGCTCGCTCCACGAGCCGCGCTTGCGCTGCAGCTCGGCCATGCCGGCGAGTGCGCCGGTATGGGCCGGGTCGATCCGCAGTGATTGCTGCACCGAGTGGATCGCGTACTCGAGGTGCGAGAGGTGCTCGCTGTACCAGCGACCCACCTTGACCCAGAGATCCGCAGCCGCGCCGCGGTCCTCGCGCTCGAGCTCGTTGACGCGGTTGGTGTACTCGTCGAGCAGCTCCTGCCAGCGGTTGGTCGCCGTGGCGAGCCGCTCGAGCTCGTTCGCCGTTACGTCGTGCGAGTAGTCGCGCTTGAACGCGGCCTGGAGGACGTAGAACGCCGACTCCTGGTCCCCGATCTCCTGCTCGTAGATCCTGGCGACCCGGTTGAGGATCGTGATCTGCTCTTCGACGTTCGGACGCAGCTCCGACCGCTCGAGGAGCACTTCGACGAGCTCGGTCCACTTGTACTGCTGCGAGTAGATCGCCTCGAGGCGGTCGCTCGCGGTGTTGTTCGACGGATCACCGGCGCGAACGCGCTCGTAGACCTCGGCGGCCTTGGTGAGGTTCTCGACCTTCTCTTCCCAGGTCGAGGCAGCCTGCAGCAAGTTCTCGCGACGCTGCGTCTCGTCGTCGAGGACGAGCGCGCGCTTCTCGAGCACGTCGATCGCCTCTTCCCAGCGACCTTCGCGCGTGAACAACGCCTCGAGGGCGGACAGTGCGCGGAAGTCGGACGGGTCGATCGCGATGACGCGGCGCCAGGCTTCGACCGCATCGTCGACGCGGCCGAGCACTTCGCCTTCGAGCTGACCGAGCTGAGCATACAGCTCGATCGTGTCGTTCTCGTTGATCGCACCTGTGAGGTTGCCGACGTCGATGATCCGGCGGAGCGTCTGGCTGAGCTCGTCCCACGCCTGAGTAGATCGATAGAGATGCGCCAGCGCGCGCAGCGTCTCGAGGTCGTTACCATCGAGGCGATCTGCAGCGAGCCATGCATCGAGGGCGTTACGCTCGCGCTGGAGCTTGTGCTCCCAGACATTACCGAGGCTCTTGTAGAGCCTGATCTGCTCTTGATCGCCCTGCGCGACCGCGACCTGACGCTCGATGATCTCGACCAGCTCGTCCCAGCGCTCGCGGCGCTGGCACAGCTCCGACAACGCCTGCAACGCCTGCGGCTCCTCGCCGCGGATGTCGAGGACCTTGTTCCAGAGCTCGATCGCCTTGTCTTCCCCCTGCTGGGTGTTGACCGATAGCGCATCCGAGCAGATCCGCGCCATGCGCGCGTAGACGTCGGCCATCTCGCCGTCGTCCGCGGCGACATCGATCAACTTCTCGTAGGTCTCGAACAGCTTCTGCCACGCTTCGCGGCGGAAGTGGATCGCCTCGATCGCCTCGAGGGCGCGGCGGTTCCGGCTCTCCTGCTCGAGCACGGCCGTGTAGGAGGCGAGCGACTGATCGAGATCGCCGAGCGCCTCGCTGAAGATCGCACCGCGACGGAAGTACAGCTCGAGCTGACTGTCGGGGTCCTGATCCACTTCGATCCGCCGCCGCAGGATCTCGGCGAGGTCGTCGTACATGCCGGCGGTGAGGTACAGCCGATCCAACGCGGCGAGCGCGTCGGCATCCTTGGCCTCGATCTCCAGAGCACGCAGGTGCGTCGCGACGGCATTCGCCGCATCGCCGAGCTCGAACTCGTAGACGCGCGCCATGCGCAGCAGCGTCAGCCGCTTGATCTCGCGATCGGTGGTGCGCTCGAGTGCACGCGTGTACGCGTTCACCATGTCGTCCCACGCACCGGTCTGGCCGGCGAGCCGCTCGCTCTCTTCGAGCGCGTGGTCCCAGCGCGGATCCTCGACGACCGCTTCACTCCACCAGTGGAACGCCTTCGGCTGATCGTAGAGCTTGCCCTCGGCGAGCTCCGCGAGGCGCTGGTACATCGCCTGACGATCCGGCCCGGCGAGCTTGCCGAGCTGGACCTCGTGGATGCCGTGCAGCTTGCCGTATTCGCTCGCCGACTCGTAGAGCGGCTCGAGGACGGTCCCGATCTCCATCTGGAGATGACCCGCGTGGAACATCTCCTCGAGGGCCGCGAGCGTCGGCTCGTGGGTCGGGTTCTCGGTCAAGATGTCGCGGTAGACCTCGACGGCGCCCTTGCGATCGCCGAGCTGGTGCTGCTGCGTCTGACCGAGGCGGAACTGCAGCGTCGGGATCTCGTGGGGCTCTCCCAGCTGGATCTCGCGCTTGAGGATGTCGGCCAGCTCGGGCCAGGCGGCGGTCGCCGAATACAGGCGATCGAGCGCGAGCACGGCGGGCTTGTTGTCGAACTCGACATCGAGGATGCGACGCAGCGTCGTGATCGCCTTCGGCACATCCGCGAGCTCTTGCTCGTGGACGCGTGCGAGGCGCGACAGCAGATCGACCTGGCGCGGCACGTCGAGCGACTTCTCGCTCTCCGCTTGATAGAGCTTCGCCAGCGGCTCGAACGAATTCGTGATCTCCGCGAGCCGCTCGATGTGGCCCAGCGTGAGCTGGTTGCCCGAGTCGTCGCGCAGTGCACGTGCGTAGGCGTCGAAGGCCGCCATCGCGTTGCCGATCATCTGCTCGTGATAGGTGGCGATCCGGTGCAGCAGCTCGACCCGCGAGAGCGGATCTTCGTTGTGCGCGACCATCACCTCGAGGACGTCGACGAGCTTGGCGTACTCCGCCGAGGCCTCGTAGATCGGTTCGAGGACTTTCGCCGCCATCACCGGCTCGACTCGGCCATGGACGAGGCCATCCAACGCGTGGAGGGTCTCGGTATGAGAGGGATCCATCTCGAGCGCTTCGCGATAGCTCTCGATCGCGCGCGCGACGTCGCCCAGGCGGATCTGCCACAGGTGCCCGACGCGGTACTTGAGCGCGACGGTCTCGCCGGTGGTCTCGGCGAGCTCGACCTGACGCTCGAGGTTTCCGAGCAG
>JACCYD010000123.1 GCA_013696695.1 Deltaproteobacteria bacterium
GCATCGTCGCGTCGCGCAACGCACGCGGCGGCGAGTTCACCAGCTACGACGAGATCCTCGCCATCGATGGCATCGGCCCGACGACGATGCGCCAGCTGCGGCCACATATCCTGCTCGGCCCGCCGAACGCGCGAAAGCGCTAGAAGTCGAGCGCGACGGCAGCGCGCACTTCGTCGGCGCTCTTGCCCTTCCAGAACTTCACCTGATTCGCCGTGGTCGTCAGCGTGCGCGACTCCATGCGATCGCAACACACGATGCCGTTCAGGTGATCGACCTCGTGCTGGAGGATTCGCGCGTACCAGCCGGTCGCGACCTTGACGATCCGCTGCCCGGTCTCGTCGAGCGCCTCGACGCGGACCTTGTGGGCGCGCGGCACCACCATGGTGAAGCCCGCGAAACTGAGACAGCCTTCGAACGCGGCCACCACCTCGTCGGTGCGAACGGTCAGCACCGGATTGACGAGCACGTGAAACGGCACCGCGGACCGCTCGAGGCGAGCTAGCTCCTCGGCCGACAGCTTGCCGTGATGAGTGGGTGGATCTTCGATCACCACCAGCCGGAGCGCTTCGCCGATCTGCGGCGCCGCCAGCCCGACCCCCGGTGCGGCGCGCATGGTCTCGCGCATGTCCGCGATCAGTTTCTGCACGCGTTCCGATCCGAGCTCCTCGCTGCTCAGCTCGCGCGCCGGTTGGCGCAGCACTGGATTGCCTACCTGTACGATCTCGAGCGGCGCGTTCGCCATGCTCGACTAGACCACGAAATATCCATGGGCTCTCGAGGCTCAGTTTCGTAATCCCGCTCGCGCGTGATCGCTCACGACAAGCGTTTCGTCGACGAGAACCGCTCGTTGCGAGAACTTCGTGTGCGTCAAGGTACCGAACATAGACAGTTGTTTGGAGAGAGACGCATCCGCGCGCCGTCGCTACAACGAGCGCTATGGCTCGATCCGAATTCGCTCGCGTCGCTCTCGCGTGCCTGATTCTCGCAGCAGCGTCGCCGGCCGCAGCCGGCACGTACACCTTCACGCCCACCGCCGATGCGCAGGTGCTGTCGGACTTCCCGATGACAAACTACGCGACCGGCACGCGGATGGCCGTCGACGGCGCGCCGTACGCGCAACAGACGCTGCTTCGCTTCACAGCCTCGGGCCTCTCCGGCACGGTGACCAGCGCGAAAGTTCGCGTCTACGTCAACAACCCGAGCGACGACGGCCCGGCGATCTATCGCGTCGGTACGACGTGGACCGAATCCAGCGTGACCTGGAATTCGCGACCGGCACTCGTGGGCAGCGCGCTCGCGGACAAGGGCGTGATCGCCACAGCGACCTGGGCTGAATACGACGTCACCGCGGCGATCACCGTCGATGGTAGCTACAACTTCGCGCTCGTCAGCGGCTCGGCGGACGGCGCGACGTTCCATTCGAGGGAGACCGCCGAGCGCCCGCAGCTCGTGATCGTCACCAGCACCAGCGCGCCACCTCCTCCACCTCCACCGACGGAGCCTCCGCCGCCGACCACCACGACGAGTGTCGACGTGACGTTGACGCCGCGCGCCGGCTACACCGGTACCCAGCGCGTGAGCTTCGCCGTGCCGCTCGCGAAGGGCGTGCTGTTCGATCCCGATCGCGTGCGCGTGCTCAAGGGAGGTACCGAGATCAGCGCCGGCCGCCGCGAGCTCGCCGTGTATCCCGATGGCAGCCTTCGCAGCGTCCAGATCCAGGTGCAGACCTCGGTCGTCTCCGGCACCGTGCTGCAAGTTCGCATCGGCGAGACTCCAACGACGGCCGCGTTGTCGCTGGTGGCGGTGTCGACGACGCTCGAGCCCGCCGACGGTACGCTCGGCCCGAAGGTGTGGGCGCTGCTGCCGGCGAGCTGGCTGTCCGCGAGCGGCGTCGCCGGCCCGCAGGTTCCCGAGGCGGTCACGCAAGGCACGTCGCTCGACGCGTTCGACAACGTCTGCGACTACCAGAACCACACGGTCACCCAGTTCCTGTCGCTGCAAACCAGCAAGGACGTCTGGCTCTACGATCGCGGCACCGCGATGTACCGCGGCTATGCGCGGCGCGGTGATCTGGTCACGCTCGAGTCCGGGTATCGCGAGACCGCGATCTACCGCGCCGGGCTCACCGGCACCGGCACCTCGACGCGGATCGCCGTGCCGAGCTCGGGCGACGACCTCAAGTACCACTACGCGCAGAACCTCGCGATCCACTACCTGCTGACCGGCGACGATCGGTTCCGCGAAGCCGCCGAGGACGTCGCCGAGCGCGTGGCGTCGCTGTGGTCGAGTCCCGGCTACGCGGGCGGCGCCGATTTCTGGACCGAGCGCCACGCGGGCTTCGCACTCCTCGCCTACGTCTGGGCGCGGATCGTCACCGACGATCAAGGTGCGCAGCTCGAGGCGCTCGCGAACACCGCGGTCTCCGCATACCTCGCGATGCAGGCCCAGTACCCGACGACGTGGACCGACTCCGCTGCGCGCTGCTTCGCTCACACCGCCGACTCACACGGCGAGTCGTACGGCACGTGGGGCTGTAGCCCGTGGATGAGCGCGATCCTCGCCGAGGCGCTCGACGTCTACGCCACCGAGGCCGGCACGCTGGCGGCCGGCGCGCGCTCCGCGATCATCAAGCTCGGTAAGATCGTCGCCCGCGACGGTCGCGACGGCACCGGCAAGCCGCTCTACTGGCTCGGCGTCGGCAGTGCTTCCGATGTCACCGACCCGTATGACGAGCACTGGGGTGAGCCCGCATACCTCGTGGCCCTCGCGTGGCACCTCGGCGGACGCACCGATACGCAGCTCGAAACCGCGGCGCGCGCCATGCTCGAGGGCCTCCGCACCAAGGGCAGCTCGCCGCACATGCGCAGCTTCAACTGGCAGTGCCGCGCCGCCGTCGCGACCCCGTATTACCTGCGCTAACGGGCGATCGACATCGCGCCGCAGACAACGCATGATGGCCGGGTGAGCGAGCTTCCCCCGTGCGGCATCTACCGCACCCGCAAGGCGATCAAGACCATCGAAGCAGGCCGCCTGGTCTACTTCCACAACCACGGCGATCCAGGGCCCGGCGTCTACTTGCCGGAGTCGTGGTCGAACAACCGCGCGAAGTTCTCCGCGAACGGCACCACCGTCCCCGATGACTTCGAGTCGTCGTCGATCCAGTCGCTGCGCGCCGAAGGCCTCTACCGGGTCACCTCCGGGTTTCACTGCTGCGCGAAGAAGTGCACGAAGTACGAGCCCGACATGCTCGTGCAGCTCGGCTACAACGGCGCAGCCCAGGCGCTGGTGTTCCTTCCGGAGCTCGATGGCCGAGGCGTGCACCTGCCGGATCGCGGCACCATGGTCGAGGACAACCAGCTGAAGAACCTGACGCTCCTCAAGGTCGCTCAGGGCAGCAAGCCCGAAATGGATCTCTCGCTACCGCGCGGCATGATCGTCCACTGAGCGCGAATTGCGCAAAGCGTAAGTGAGGGTCGGTCACTAACTCGTACAGGCTTCGCGGCGTGGTCACGTCCGCGTACGGTCGTTGCGATGAGGTTGATCAAGAGCATCACCTGGGGCGCGATCGG
>JACCYD010000129.1 GCA_013696695.1 Deltaproteobacteria bacterium
ACCAGGCACAGCTCGTCGACGAACTGTCGGCACAACCCGAAGCTGTAAGGCGCGGCGAAGGGCGCGCCGAGGCTATCCGCGATCGTGCGCACCGCATCGATCGATTGAGGCGAGCCGGCCGCGAAGCTGCGATGCATGGTGTCGGCGCCGGTGGGTTCGACACCGAACACCAGGCAGCGCGGTGATAGCTGCTTGACCGCCGCGGCGATGCCGGCGCACAGCCCGCCGCCGCCGATCGGCACGATCACCGCATCGAGATCGGGCGCCTGCTCGCACAGCTCGAGGCCGATGGTCGCCGTGCCCAGCGCGGTGCCCGACCCCTCGAACGGATGCACGAACAAGCGCCCCGCGGTGCGCTCGATCTCGCCGACCCGCTCGACGCAGCGATGGATGGTCTCCATCAGCTCGACCTCGGCACCCATGTCGCGACACGCCTGGATGCGCGCCGGATCTGCATGCGCCGGCATCACGACGATCGCGGTGGTGCCGAGCACGCGCGCCGCGTAGGCAGTGGCCATCGCATGATTGCCGGCGGAGAGCGTCACGACGCCGCGGCCGCGCTCCTCGTCCGAGAGCCCCATCATCACGATCAACGCGCCGCGTGGCTTGAAGCTGCCGGTGCGCTGGAACAGCTCCTCTTTCAGGATCACCTGCGTCGCGCCGAGCCGCTGCTCGACCGCGAAGCCCTCGAGCCTGCGCACCGGGGTCTCCAGAACGCGAGAACCGAGCCGCTGGCGGGCGGCTCGGATGGCGTCGATCGTCGGGGCCTGGTCCATGCCCGAGCTTACGGGGTTACGGGACTGATACGAACTCCGACACCAGCTGGCAGTCGATCGGGCTGAACCGGGCACCGAGGCGAACTTCTTTGACGGCGTCGGCCGCGGCAGACGTGGTCACCTCGACATCGTCGGTCGGCATCGTCGCTTCGAACTCGAACACCGCGTACGGGCGGAGGCCAACCCCATCGGCGTCGTCGAGCTTGCCGTCGGCGCCGAACACCAGCTGCCGGTGGAGCGAGCGCAGCTTGAGGGCATCGCGCAGCATCGTCGGGGCGGTGCGCGCTTCGCATTTCTCCGAGTACTTGGTCAGCGTCGCGCTGTGGTCGACCGGCTTGCCGGACTTGGTGGCCTCGAGGTGCGCGAGCAGCTGGGCGGCCGGCGAACCGGCGGCCGGCTCTTCGGCTTCGACGGCCTTGATGATCGCGTCGCGAATCTTGGTGAGCTTGCGATCGGCCGGCGCGAGGTCGGGCACGAACGCGAGGAGCGCGCAGCGGTCGTCGGACAGCACCGGGCGGGTGAAGTCGACCATCACGACATCCTGGATCAGCTGCTGGTCGAGGACCTTCAGCGCGACGAGCTCGTTGAGGTAGCTCTCGTCCTCGTGCGAGGGCTCGAGCACCATGAACGGGGTGGTCAGCTCGTTGCCGCCGACCTCGGGAACCGTGCTGCCGATCGCCGTGAGTGCGGTGGTGAGCTGGGCCGCGGTGAAGCTCTTGCCGCTGACGCTGATACCGTTGCGCGTCGAGGCGAACATGGCCGACGGGATCTGCGAGGAACCGCCCGCGTTGTTGAGGTTGAGCTGCACGGTGCAGAACAGTGGCTCGAGCATCTGCTGCGTCGCCGACAGGTTCCGCTTCAGACCGCGGCGCGCGATGTCGGCCTTCTCGGCGGCGCTCATGTTGTCGTCCTTGAGCGACGTGCGCGCCTTGGTGAGGTTCGCGGTGGTGATCGTCGTCAGGAACTTCGCCTTCGCCTTGTTCCACGCGTCGTTACCCGGCTGGGTGATGCTGAGCTGCATGTTCGCGCCCGATTGGAGCGAGCCCATGTACGCGACGCGGCTCTCGACGAGCTTGTCGGCGCCGGCGATGTTGTCCTCGAGCGACCAGTGGGTCCACGGCGACTCGAGCTCCTTCATGTTGATGCCACCGCCGGGATGGCAGTTCGCACAGCCGCGCGTGTTCGTGAGGCCCGGGCCACCGGGGCCGGCCGCCACGAAATCGATCGAGCTGCCGAAGAACTGCATCTTCCCGCCGATCTCTTTGTAGTAGTTGAACACGCCGTCGACCTCATCGAACGCGATGACCTCGACCTCGCCCGGGTGCTCCTTCTCGGTGATGTGCGAGCCGGTTCCCTTCGCGCTGGTCGCGCCGGAGAAGCCGAAGCTCGAGAACAGCAGGCCGAACTCGCCCCGACCATCGCAATCGCGCGAGGTGACGGCGCGGTAATCAGCCTTGGTCGCGCCGAGCTTCGCGGCGTTCTCCGACACCACCTGGGTGGAGATGCCGTTGCAGCTCTTGGTATCGGTCTTCTCGAGCTTCGCCATGATGCCGGGCATGTCGACCGGGCACGTGATCTCGGCGGTGTCGATCTTGTTGTTCTTGTTCTCGTCGATGAAGGTCATGTAGACCTTCTTGATCAGCGCGTCGTTGCTGGTGAAGGCGGGCACGAAGCCGCGGCCGCTCGAGTCGAGCAGCACGTCACCGCACGGGGTGCACTTGAGCTCGCCGGTCGTGGTCTTGAAGTCCGCCGCGGCCGAGCACAGCTTGAGCTTGGGCGAGTTCAGGACGTCGCACTTGCCATCGGCGCAATCGACTGCCTCGTCGTCGGCTGCATCCGAGCCGGCACAGGCGACCAGGAACAACAGGAGGCTAAGCTGATGGCGCATGGCCTCCCTTCGAGCAAGCTCCGCACCACGCCCAAGTGCGTGAAATACATTGCACGGGCTACTCGGCTAGCCGGCTCCTCGGTCGAGGATCTTGAGATCGGCAGCCACTCGACTGGCCGCTGTCGCGTCGGAATCACAAGCCGAGAGAGCGGGCCTTGGCCGCCCGACGCCTCGATAGCTCGACGCCGATCGCAGCCAGGCCGTGCGCGTTGGCGGCCGCCAGCACGCTGCCCATCCCGCAGAACGGATCGACGATCGCGCGGAGCCCGAGTGACCCGACGAACCGCACCGCGGCATCGCACGCGTGCGTTCCCATCGCGCGCGACCACGACATCTTGCCGAGCGAGCCGATCACGTCGGGCGTCGATGCACCGGGTAGTAGCCGGCGATCGCGCGAGACGCAGATCATGTGCGCGTACGCCGGGCGACCGAACGTGGTCGTCTCCGGCGGCACGCGGCACACCACCTTGTGCCACAGCGCGTGGCTCCCGGCGGCATCGGCACCGGTCATCACGAGGTGTCCCTTGTCGATCCAGCGACCGTCGTGCTTGACGTCGGTCTGATAGAAGATCGCGACGCTGTCGGCCGCCACACTGCGGCACGCGAGCGCGACCGTGTCGACGAACCAGCGTCTCCATCCGTCGACGCCGAGCTCGGGAAGCTCGCTGTGATCGGGGAGCGACGTGATGATCGCGTGGTCGGCCGGCAGCGGCTGCGCGAGAAACGCGACGCCGTCGGCGTGATGCACGACTCGAGTGCTCGGCATCGCGGAGCGACGCTAGCACGCAGGCGAGGACGAGCTGGCGTGACAGCACGAGGTGCAAGAGAACGTGATTCGCTGCAGCCCCGGCCGGATCTGCCGGGGTCTGCCGCCTCCAAGCCCCCGGAAGCTGGCCGCCTGGCGTGAACCGGACGTGATCCGGCTGGCTGGGCCACCAGGTCGTTCCTAGGGTGTCTGCCATGCAAACGCGGACTCGCCTTCGTGATGTGGAACTGGTCGGAGCACGCGCGTGGATTCGCCGCGGCTGGTTCGGGTTGATGATCGCGCTGTCGGCGATCGGCGCGATCGGCTACCTGCTGCCCGCGCACAAGCTCGAGGGCGACGAGGTGTGGCACTCGAACTTCGCCGATGGTGGCGAGATTCCGCTGTTGGTGTTCGGCGCGCTCGCGGGCCTCGCGTTCCTGCTGCGCAAGTGCGGCCTCGGTGCCGGAAGCGTGATGGGCCTGCTGGCCACGGCGGGCGCGATCGCGAGCGTGGTGCCGGTGGTGCTCGTCCACCTGTTCGCGACCGTGCAGAACGGCATCGGCGAAGGCATGTACGCGACCGGCGTGCTCGGCCTGTTCTTCGGCGGCGCGCTGTACGCGATCGCCGAGCCGATCCTGTACCTCACGCAGCGCCGTGCAGACGAGCGGGTGGAATTGGTCCCGGCGACCAACTAACGAGGCACATGCAACGCATTCCCCGCGCCGACGGCATGGGCGGGTTCGCACGGCGCGTGGCCCCGATTCGGAAGTGATCTACGCGCGGTCATCATCGCGGAGACCATGGCGTTCGCGAGTGCGCTGCTTGGCCTCCTTCCGAAACTCGCCTTCGAGCCGCGCCAGCTCCGCGTCGGGCATGTCCTCGACATCGAGCATCGAGTTGCGCGCCTTCTTCATCGCGTGGATCAGCTCGTCGAGCTTGAGGTGGATCTCCTTGGAGTCGCGGTTCTGCGTGTTCTGGATCAAGAACACCATGAGGAACGTGATGATCGTGGTCGTCGTGTTGATCGCGAGCTGCCAGGTGTCCGAGTAGCCGAAGAACGGCCCCGCGATCGCCCAGCCGACGACGAGCACGACTGCGAGCAAACACACGATGGGAGAGCCCACCGTGTAGGAGATCCTCTTCGCGATCCGTCGAAACAACTCGTGGCTGGTCACGCCCGTCATGGGTGCAACGAAAGTGCCCGCTACGGCGACCGCGCCTGGAACGTTCCTCGTGTTAACCCGGCGCAGATCTGACCGAAATCAGGAGCGCACACGCACAGTTGAAGCAATTTCAACGTGCGGAGAACAGGGTCGCGATCATGTGCGTTGCAAACCACAAGGAGGGTACATGTCGCGTTTCGTCGCCGTTGCTTTGATCGTTGGTGTTGCTGGTCTCGGTGCCTGTGGAGGCGCCCCAGCCGTGAAGGTGAGCATCAAGGCCACCACCAAGAAGCCAGCCAAGAAGAAGGAGGTCGTGCTCGCCAGCGCGAACCTCGGAATCTCGAGCGAGCTCGTCGACCAATGCATGGTCCGGCTCGCGGATGCTGGTAAGGCACCGCGGTTCGACTACGACGAGACCGACCTGATGATCGAGGATCGCAACGTGCTCGACGTCGTCGGCAGGTGCGTGATGACCGATGGCCCGCTCGCCGGACGCGCGCTGCAGCTGGTCGGTCGCGCCGACCCGCGCGGCACGCAGGAGTACAACCTCGCACTCGGCAACAAGCGCGCGAACGCGGTCGAGGAGTATCTGGTTCGCATGGGCGTCACCCGTGGCCAGATCAACATCACGACGCGTGGCGACATCGACGCCACCGGTCGCGATGAGGTCAGCTGGCGCAACGATCGTCGCGTCGATCTCACGTTGATGGAGGACCAACGCGTTTCTTCGCGTTAAGGAATCAATGATCGACGACATCAACATGCCCACGCTTGCGATCGCCGGTGGCTTCCTGCTGCTGCTCGTGCTCGCGTGCATCTTGTGGCGGAGCCGGCGCCGCTATGTCGATCGCAGCTCTCCCGAGAGTCGCCGGACCAGTTTTCATCTCGCGGTGATCGATCCCGCGATCGCCGAGCATGGACGCGCGGCGTGGGAGCGGTCGCCCTCGCAGGACCAGCTGGTCTACGAGGTCACGGACGATCATCTCGTCGAGGTCGTCGACATCCCGCTTCCGCCACCACCGCCGCCCGCGGTCGATGACGATCACACGTCGATTGGCTATGCGCCGGTGCCCCCGCCGAGCAGGCCGTACGTGCAGCTCTTCGGGCAACCGCCGCAAGCACCGCCTCGGCTCGCGCGTGGTTCGACCCCCGCGATCGCGCACCCGATCTCGCATGCGGCACAGGCGCACGCCCAGCTCCCGTCGCACCCGCACGACTGGGACGTGCGCGCTGCGCCGAGCGTGACCGCTCGGATGAGAGCGGCCCGGCGAGGCTAGCCTCGCGTACGGGAATGCCCGAGATGGGGGCATGCCGCGTGCATCAAGGGCGCTCGTGCAGGCAACCTCTCGAATCGAATTCGCTCTCCCCGAACGCGCGACCGCGAGTCAGCGCAACGAGCTCGGCGCCATCGCTCGCTACTGCGTGAACCGCGTCGAGCGCGAGATCGGTGCCCCGGACGCATGGTTCCTCCGGCTCGGTCCGGTCGATGACAACGAGTATGCGTGCACGGTCGTCGTCCACGATAAGGGCTGCGCCATCGAGACCACATCGACCTCGGTCGAGTGGTGCACTCGCGATCTGGGATGCCCTCCGCGAAGTCGAGCAAGTGCTGCGCGACGTCAGGGCTTCCCGCAGCTGGCGACCGCTTCGAAAGTCCGCGTAGCTCGAACGTTTGGCCTGCCACCTGCTAAGCACATTTGTTAATGACCCCCGGTTCCAAAATCCTCATCGTCGAGGACGATCGCGACGCACGAGACGTGCTCGCGGATTTGCTCGCGAGAGAAGGCTTTCAAGTCGAGGTCGCGGCCGATGCGGTCGACGCGATTCACACGCTCGAGATGCACCGCGACGAACCACCACGCGTGATCCTGCTCGACCTGTTGATGCCGGGCATCCTCGGCGGCTCGCTCCTCGATTACCTGCGCGAGGAGCCCGAGCTCGCAGGCGTTCGCATCGCCATCGTGTCCGGGTCCCCGCACCTCGCGCCCGACGGTTATCCGGTGTTCGCGAAGCCGGTCGATCTGTCGCGCTTGATCGAGTTCCTGCACGACGGCCGCCCGCGCGCGGCCGCCTAGCGAGGCAGCAGCACGCCGCCGATCGGAATCGTGTTGTCCGATCCCCCGCCAGCGTAGAGCACCTTGATGATTTGCCGGACCTGCGCGACACGCGGAGACGCCGGGACACGCGACTCGCCGTGACGCATCTCTTCGAGGTCGTCGAGCGCGGCGCCGATCTCGTCGATCGACGCACCGGTCTCGATCACCTGCTGCACGATCTCGGAATCGGCGTGGCCCAGCAACTCGCCGACTTCCTCTGGGCTTGCGGCTTGAATTGGCATCGCCCCCTGAGTTGCACGACCGACGCCACACGAGATCTTGCGGACCTGCGTGTCGTCGACGCACAAAGCTGACTCACCGAGCGTCGGTGCATCGCCAAGATCGCCACGGGTTGGCGCGCGCAGCACCGGAAGCTGCGCGACGCTCACGTAACGCGGCGGCGGCGCAGCACGAGCACTACGAGCCCGAGCAGCAGGAGCAGCGACGATGCATCGCCGCCGGTCGAGCAGCCCGCGCAGCCACGACCTCGCTGCGTCTGAACGCTGCCCGAGAACGAGCGTTCGGCAACATCCTCGTCACTGGCGTTCCCCATCGTCCGCATCGCCGGCGCTCCCTGCGGAAGGTTCTGCGCGTGATCCTGAGAGAGATACACCGGGTCCGCGGCGTTCTTGTCGAGGTTCGCGGCGTCGGGGTTCTGCGCCATGATCTTCTTCTTCGCCGCGCGCGCGGCCTCGATCGTGCCGCGCTGATCGCCGAGCTCGGCCTCGGGAATCGCGAGGAACGCGGTGTACGGCGTCACGAAGTTGTAGGCGAGTGCGAGCTCGATCAGCTCCGTCATCAACTCGGGCTGCTTGGCGCCGAGTGCGATCTCCTCCTGCAGGTGATCGACACGCGCCTGAGCCCACAACCGGCCCACCCAGGGACGCGGCGGCGACTTGCCGAGGTCGATGGTGCGGGTGAACGTCACGGGCTTGCCGGCGAGGCGCCCCTTGATCGTGAACTTCGCGATGCCGGAAGCGCTCTTGAGGCGACCGCTCACCACCAGTTGATCGTCGACGAACAGGTCCGGCAACGAGCGGGGATACAGCCGCGTCGCCTGCACGCCATCGACGTCGAGGGAGACATCCACGAGGAGTGGCTTGGCGATATGCGTCGCCAGCTTGGCGACGTCCGCCTGGATCGCCGATGCCTTCTCGATGTACGTGAAGTTGCCGCGCTTGAGCGCCGCGAGCCGCTGGAGAAGCGGGCGATTGACGTCCTTGCCGAGCCCGACGGTGAACAGCCGGATGTCACCGGTGTCGGCCTTCGCGGCGAGGATCGACTTGTCGACATCGGACTGACCATCGGTCATGAACACGACGACGCGCGGCCGGCCGAGCTTGGTGTCCTGCGACTTGATCGCGGTCGTCAGCGCGAGCGCGATGTCGGTGCCGCCACCCTCGTGGAGTCGCTGCACGAAGCCGATGGCGCGATTGCGATTCTCCTCGTCGAGGAGTTGCGGCGCGCGGAACAACGGATCGACCTCGTCGGAGAACGCCACGACGTTGACGCGATCGGTCGGCGGCAGGCGACGGATCACGTCGACGGCGGCGGCCTTCGCGTTCGCGAGCGGCTCGCCCGTCATGCTGCCGGAGCGGTCGATCACGATCGTGACGTCCTTCGCTGCGACCGAGCGCGTGGAATCGACGTCGTTGGTGGCGAGCGATAGTGCGAACCAGCCGTCGTTGTCTCCGCTACCACGATGGACGTATGCCGACGGCAGCCACTCGGGCTCGTCGACCTCCCATTCGATCACCAGCTCGCCTCGACCGCGCGCGCCGTCGGAGCGCAGCCGGATGCCGTTGCTATCGCGATCGAGCTTGAGCTTGTGGCTCGACGACCGCACGTTCTTCACCTGACCCTGGACGTCGATCACGATGTCCGCGTTGCCGCGCGTGATCGGCGCCCGGAAGCGTACCGTCTGGCCGCGTCGCTCGAGCCACTTCGACCACCGCAGCTCGACCCGCTTCTTCTCGTTCGGCTGGATCGGGAACACCTTGAACTGGAACGCGCCCTCGCCGTCCTCCTCGAGGAGGCCGGGGTCGCGGCGGCGCGAGGTGACGTTGTCGTAGACCTGCCGCGCGGTGGTCCGCTCGAACACCTCGCCGACGATCTTCTGCTCCCCGTTCCAGTAGGAAAAGCCTTCGACGCGGCTGCCCATCCCGGGGCGCAGCTTGTAGCGGCCCTCGATCTGGGCGCCGTTGCCGTGCTGGAAGACTTGCAGCAGCGTCGTGGTCGCGTGCTGCCCATCTACCGAGACGGTGAGCCGTTCTTCGACGAGTGGGATCGCCTCCTGCGCGCCCGTACTCGCGATCATCGTCGCCTCGAGCCGGTCGCTGGCGATCAATTGTTGTGGTTGTGCACTCGCAGTTACTGCGAGTAATCCCACGATCAGCGCCGAAGCGCAGACGTGTCGCGTGCCCATGGATGCCTCCATGCCGGTCGGAAAACGCGCGACCCCAAGATTCGATCCACCTTCGGTGTCGCGACCTGCATTTTGTCAGCGAGTGCCAGCCCCGCCACCGAAGGCCTCACCCGCGACAGCCCGTGCATCAGCGCGTGCTCGAGGCTGGTCGTGCTCTGAGGGCGAGCTCGCGAGCCCGATCTCCTAACCCAGGTCGAAGACGAGCACTTCGCCCGGATCGCCGTCGATGCCCTCGACGCGCACCGCGGGCTCGCCGGTCAGAGCGACACCATCGCCATCGGTGACGAGCTCGCCGTTGACGCGGACGCTGCCGCGCGCGACGTGGACCCAGGCGTGGCGATCGGTCGCGAGTGACAGCTCGGCCTGCTCGCCCGCGCCGAACACGCCGGCGTGGACGATCGCGTCCGCGTGGATCGTGACGGAGCCGTCGCGACCATCGGGCGATGCGACGACCCGCAGCCGGCCCTGCTTGTCGGTGGCCGGGAACGTCTTCTGCTCGTAACCGGGCTCGATGTTGCGCGCCGTCGGCTGGATCCAGATCTGGAGAAAGTGGACCGGCTC
>JACCYD010000140.1 GCA_013696695.1 Deltaproteobacteria bacterium
CGCGAGTACTCCGGCGAGTGCTGGTAGGAGAAGCCTTCGTGCAGCCAGTGCGGCGCGTGCTTGCCGAGCGCCGCACCCAGCACGAGGTGCGCGAGCTCGTGGCGAAGCGTGAACACCGGATCGATGAAGGTCGGCCCACGCCGCAGCGCGACCGACATGATCCCCAGATCGGGATACGCGATGCCGACGGCCCACGGCGGTGCGCCACGGCCAGGCGGCGCGACGCTCGCGAGATCGGCGGAGTCGCGCACGACGCGGAGCTCGATCCGCGCAGGCGTGCGCAGCCCGGGAACGTCATCGGTGATCTCGACCAGCGCAGCCTCGGCGCGCCGGCCCAGATCCGCGGCGATGTCGTCGAGCCCGGGTTCCGCGTACACGGTGACGCGACCGGCGTGCTCGACGCGCTCGATGCGCGGGCCGGCGGCCGCCGGCATCACCAGCGCGAGCAACGCGAGCAGGGTGAGGAGCAGGCGCGTCATGGCACGTGCAGCTCCACGCGCTGGCGATCGTTACCAGCCTCGGTGGCGTAGATGATCACGGCGCCGGCGGCGACCGCGCCGAGGATGCTCGCGTAGATCCACCACTTGGTGGGCGAGTCCTTGGGCTTGCCGTCGCGATGGCGCCCGTCGTCGAGGAGCAGGGGACGATCCGGATCCGGCGCGCGATCTTTCCAGGCGCGGACTCGATCGTTCACGATCGCGATCGCACGATCCGCCTCGGTCAGCGGAATCGCATCGTCGCCGAGCTTGTGCGGCGGCTCCGCGAGCCCAAGGCGGCCGAACACCTCGAGCGTGTCACCGCGCCGGATCACCGCCACGCGCACGCGCGTCTTCGCCATCACCCAGCCGAGCTCGGTGGGGCTCGGGCGGTTGCCGCTCCAGCTCGCGATGCGCTTCGCGACTTCGTCCCACGTGCCGGCGCGATCTTGCGTCGGGATGGAAACTTGAAGCTGGGTTTTGACCGCCGTGCCGGCGCCCCAGCCGCGGCGCGTTCCGGCGGCGACCGCGATCACGTGATCGCCGGCAGGCAACGTGATGTGAAGCGGCGCGGTGCCGACCTTCTTGAAATCGATCCAGACGTCGGCAGTCGGCGCGTCGGTCGTGATGTCGAGCGGCACCAGATCGCGATCGATCACCGAGTCGAGCTCGGGATACTTCTTAAGCACGTCGGCCGGCACGTCGGAGCCGGTGATGCCCGTCGTCGCTGCCGCCGCGCGATAGACCGAGGCAGCCACCATCGCTGCATCGACATCGCCCGCGCGATCCGCGCACAACACGACGTACGCCGCCGCTCGCGGCAACTCAGGCACCGCGAGCCCCGACGCCTGGCGTGCGGCCGCGATCCCGATCGCCTCCTTCGCCGCCGTCACCGCGGCTTTGCAGTCGAGCGCCCCGAACGCACGTTGTGCCTGGGCGAGCGCCGCAGCGAGCTGCACGCCATCGGTGTCGCCGCGCTCGCCCGCAAGCGCATCCTCGAGGCCATCGCCGTGCACGGCGTCGAGTCCCGCGCTCGTGACCTTGCTCGCGAGCGTCCTGCGGACCTTCGAATCTGCGGCATCCGGGCCGAGGTCGATGATCGCGACGCGCTCGCGCGTGTCCGCACCGGCGATCCCGACCGCAGCAGCTACGACGAGGCTAGCTGCTTGAAGAATTCGTTGAGGGCCCATACGTCACGCGCCCGCAGGCCGTCGAACTGGAGCCCGACGCCCTTGGCATCCGACCACCGAACCGTCGAGCCGACCTCGACCATGTCTTCCATCGTGGGAAGCCTGAACGAGATGTTCATGCGCGCGCCCATCGGATGCTTGGCGCCGGTATCGACGAGTGCGCCGCCGAGCGACAGGTTCACGATCGTGGATTCGCGTGGCTCGCCATCGACGGTGACCTGCGCGGGAATCGAAACTTCGTGGCGGGTGGAGGTCCGGCGGTTGTCGGTCACGAGCCGTCATTCTATCGCCGTCGGACCTCGTGAACATCGCGCTGGTCCGAAAAGCCATCTACCAACAATAGGCTCGAAACAGCGATTTGCACCTACCCACGGAGCTAGGCGGCGGCGTTTGTAGGCATCACTGCAGCTTGATCTCGATGTACGCCTTCTTGCGCAGCTCCTCGATCCACGCGCGGGTCAGCTTCGTGAGCTGGGTCCGACGCAGCTCGGAGGCCAGCTGCTCCTTCATCTTGTCGAACGGGGCCAGCTGATTTCGCTTGAGCTCGTTCGCCTGGAGCACGTAGAGCCCCTTTGCTCCGGAGATCGGCCCGCGAACGTCGCCCTTGTCCATGCCGAACACGACCGCCTCCCACGCCGGGTCGAGCGTCGCCGGCTCGAGCCACCCGATCATCCCACCAGTCGATCTGGTGGTGGCGTCGTCAGAGAGCGCGCCAGCCACGTCCGCGAACGCCTCCCCGCCCTTGATGCGATCGATCGCCGCGTGCGCGCGTCGCTTGGCATCCCCCAGCTGCTGCTCGGTCGGATGCTCTGGCAGCGCGAACAGGATCTGCGAGACGTTGACCGCCGCGACCGCCGAGCTACGGCGCGACAGCTCGTCGTACCTGGCGCGAATGTCCTCGTCCGTCACCGCGAGCTTGCGACCGACCAGCTCGTTGACTGCGCGCTGCCGCAGCAGGTCGTTCTTGATCGTCGCGAGGGTGATGCCCTGCGCCTTCATCGCCGCGACAAACTCGGCCTCCGTCATCTTGTTTTGCTGCTTGATGTAGTCGACCGCGGCCTGCACCTCTTGCTGATCGATCGTGAGCTTGGCGGCGATGCCGGCCTGGAGGATCAGCTCGTCGTTGACCATCTCCTCGAGGGTTTGCAGCGCCAGCTTTGCAAGCCGGCGCTCGCGCTCGCCCTGATCGGGGATCGACATCGCCTCGGTACGCAGCGGCATCATCCGCTGGTCGAGCTCGCTGACCAGGATCACCGAGTCGCCGACCACCGCCGCGATGCGGTCGGCCACGACTTTATTACTGCCGGCCTTCGGTGGGGTGGCAGGCGTGACAGGCAGCTTCGCCTTGGGCGGGCCCTCCGCACCCGCGACATAAGGCACGAGCACCGTCAGGAAGAGAGCCACACGCGCCAGTCGCATGCCGGATCGACCGGCGGGAGGGCTGCAGGGTTGCCCTCGCTGTCACGGGCTCGGGTCAGCGCAACTTGATGTCGATGTACGCCTTCTTGCGCAGCTCTTCGAGCCAGGTCGCGGTCTGCTTTTCCGTCTCTTTCCGACGGAGCTCGCGAGTCAGCCCCTCCTTCATCTCTGCATAGGGCTTGAGCTCGGTCTTCTTGACCTCGCTGACCAGGAACACGTGCAGGCCCTGCGGGCCAGTGATCGGGCCGCGGACATCGCCCTTTTCCATCGCGAACACGATCGGCTCCCACTCGGGGTTCGCCATGCTGCCGCGCTGGAACCAGCCGAGCGTGCCGCCGGTGGCCTTGGTGCCTTCGTCCTCGGACATCTCGCCGGCGACCGTCGCGAACTGCTCGCCTCCCTTGACGCGCTCGAGCGCCTTGGCGGCCTTGACCTTGGCATCGGCGATCTGCTGCTCGGTGGCGTGCTCCGGCAAGCGGAACAGCATGTGCGAGAGACTGACCGCGCTCACCGAATCGCTGCGGCGCTGCATCTGATCGTACTTCGCGCGGACATCTTCCTCGGTGACTTGCACCTTGGGCGCGACGAGCTGGTTCTGCGCGCGCAACCGCAGCAGCTGACGGCGGAGCTCCTGCTTGTAGTTGTTGATGTTGTAGCCCTGCGCGGCGAGCACCTGCGCGAGGCCCGCGTCGTCGAGGTTGTTCTGCTGCTTGATCTCGTCGAGGGCTGCCTGCACCTCGCTCGCTTCGACTTCGACCTTTGCCGCTTCGGCGGCCTGGACGATCAGCTCCTCGCTGACCATCTCGTCGAGCACCTGCGTGGTGAGCTTCGCGAGCCTGCGCTCGCGCTCCTTGAGATCGGCGATCTGCGCGGCCTCGGTGCGCACGGGCACCATGCGCGCATCGAGCTCGCTGGCGAGGATGATCGCGTCGTTGACGATCGCGACCACGCGCTCGACCACGACCTTGCGGCCGGTGTTCGGCGACTTCGGCTTCTTCGGCTGCACCGGCGCCGGCTGCGCCGGTCCTGGCTTCGCATCCTTGGCCGGCTCGTCGGCGAGCACGGGCGTCGACAACGTGAGGATCAAACCAGCGATCAGCGCGCGCATCATGGCTCCTTGCCGCCCGGAACCCCCGAAGGAGAGATCGCCGGGGGTGGTGGGTTCAAACCGGTGGCTGGATTCAGGGCGCCTGGGGGCGGTGCGATGTCGTGACCGTGGCCATCGTCGACGGCTTGCGAGGTGTCGATGCGGACCTTCGCGAGGTTCGCTTCGTTGATCTCGATCTTGCTCTTGGTGCGAAGCCCGTCGACGAAGTCCTTCTGCGCCTGGAGCCGCTTGTCGCGGAACAGCTTGTTGCGGATCGTCGCCTTCGCATCCTCGAACGTCCGGGTCACGCTCTTGCGACGGCCGGTCTGCTTGAGCACGTAATACGTGCCGTTGCCGGCATCGACCGCCTGCGAGACATCGCCGGTGTTGTAGAGCGTGAACGCCGCCTTGACGACGTTCGCCGGGATGTCCTTGGTGGTGGCATCGACGTAGCGAAGATCGCCGCCGCGAAGCTTGGAATCCTCGTCGGCGGAGTACTTCATGACGAGATCGCGGAAGCCCTTGTTCGTCTTGCCGGCATCCCCGCGCGCTTCGATCGCGACGCGATCGGCCTGGGCCTTGTTCTTGACGATGATCGCCGAGACGCGAACTTCCTCGGGCTTGACGTACTCGGCGAGGTTGGCGTCGTAATACGCCTTCATCTCGGCATCGGCGATCGACGCATCGGCCGTGACCTTGGTATCGAACTGATCGCGCATCAGCTTCTGGATCATCACCTGCTTCATCGTGCGAACGACCTCGGGATCCTTGTCGAGGCCGCGGCGATACGCTTCGCGGGCGAGCACCTCGAATCGCACCAGCGAATCGAGGAACTCTTTCTTCTGCTCGAGCGACGTGTAGCGCGCGCGGATGTACGGCGACTGCCGATTGATGCGCTCCTGGAACTCGGCGAGCGTGATCGTGACGTCATCGATCTTCGCGAGCACCGTCTTCATCTCTTCGGTGCTCTGCTGCGACGGCTGCGGTGCGCCGGGCTTGGTTTGCTCTTGCTCGCCTGGCTTCGCCGGCTCCTCCCCTTTGTGGCAGGAAACAACCCAAAAGGAGAGACCGAGCAGCAGGCAGATCGTGGGAACCCGAATCATCACGATAGGTTCACGTAGCACGGTCGAGTGCGTCCAACAAGCATCGTCTTGCCGCGGCAGCCCCCCCAGGTGACGGAGGCACGATCGACAGTCGGCCGTCCGGGAGCTTCTTGAATCCAGCCGCCAGCAACCGCCGCGCGGCGCCGCCATCCGGCACCGCGAGGGCGACCCGGACGCTCGAGATCTCGAGGGTGGTCGCACCGATGCCGCGGGCGATCGACTTCACCCCCATCAGCTCGCCGAGCAGGACCACCTCACCGGGCCACGGGCCATAGCGGTCGCTGATCTCGGCCATCACCGCCGCGAGCTCGTCGTCGGTATCGACCGCCGACAGCCGCTTGTAGAGGTCGAGGCGTTGGCCCGGATCGGGGACGTACTCCTCGGGAATGAAGCCGGGCGTCTCGATCGTCAGCTCGGGATCGATCAGCGAGTGGATCGGCTTGCCGCCGAGCTCCGCGACCGCGCGCTCGAGCATCCGCACGTATTGATCGAAGCCGACCGCGCTGATCGCGCCGGATTGCTTCGCGCCGAGGAGCTCGCCACCACCGCGGATCTCGAGATCCTGCGACGCGATCTGGAAGCCGGCACCGAGCTCGGTGAAGCGCTGCAACGTCTCGAGCCGCCGCCGCGCCTCCTCGGTGATGTGCTCCGGCTCGGGCACCAGCAGGTAGCAATACGCGCGGTCCTTGCTGCGGCCGATCCGCCCCCGCAGCTGATAGAGCTGGGCGAGGCCGAACGCATCGGCGCGCGCGACGAACATCGTGTTCGCGCGTGGGATGTCGAGCCCGCTCTCGACGATCGTCGTCGCGACCAGGATGTCGAGCTCGCCGCGAACGAACCGTGTCATCACGGTCTCGAGCTCGGTCGCGGTCAAGCTGCCGTGGCCGACGCCGACGCGCGCCGCCGGCACGAGCTTGCGCAGATACTCGGCCCATTCGTCGATCGTGCGATCGTCGTCTCGCGGCTTTCTTCGCTGCGGTCGCGAGTCGTTCGGTAGCCGCGGGTCGACGGCGGCCATTGGCATGTGTCCGATCGTCGGCGTGATGAAGAACACCTGACCGCCACGCGCGAGCTCCCGCTCGATCGATTCGCGGATGATGACAT
>JACCYD010000155.1 GCA_013696695.1 Deltaproteobacteria bacterium
AACTGGCGAGTCGAGATCAACCAGCCCGCGATCGATGACGTTCGCTGCGCACACCGCGATGCCCGGCGTGCAGATGCCGCACTGGGCGCCGCCACAATCCACCAGCGCCCGCTGCACCGCGTGCAGCACGTCGCCGTTCGCGAGACCTTCGACGGTGGTCACCGTGCGTTCACCGCACTGGCCGATCGCGACCAGGCACGAATTGGCGACCTCGCCGTCGAGCATCACCGAGCACGCGCCGCACTCGCCTTCGCCGCAGCCTTCCTTGGTGCCGGTGAGCTTCAGATCCTCGCGCAGCACGTCGAGCAGCCGCTTCCACGGCGACGCTTCGACGGAGTGCGCCTTGCCGTTGACCTCGAAGGCGATCTTCACGACTGCCTCCGGATCCCGCCAAAGGATGATCGCTCGGCGTCTGTCAGCTGTGCTGACCTGACGCCGAGCGCGAGAGACTCCGGCGACAGCGGCAGCGTATCGAACGCGACACCGAGCGCGTCCTCGACGGCGTTCGCCACCGCGGCAGCCGGACCGTCCATCGGGATCTCGCCGACGCCCTTCGCGCCGCTCGGCCCGAACGGGTACGGCACCTCGACGATCAGCGTCTCGAGATCCGGTGCATCGGCGAACGTCGGCACGATGCAGTTCGTCATGTTCGCGTTGGAGACGCGACCATCCTTGTACGTGACGTTCTCGATCACCGCCCAGCCGAGCGCTTGCAACGTGCCGCCTTCGATCTGCCCCTTGACGATCGACGGGTTGATCGCCTTGCCGACATCGATCGCCTGCACGCAGCGCTCGATCGTGATCTCGTAGGTATCGAGATCGACCGCGACGTCGACCAGGCAACACGCCCAGCCGAACACCGGATACGCCGAGCCGGTGTACGTGACGTCGTCCCATGCGATGCCGGGTGGCGGTTCGTACGTCACCGTCTCGGCGAGCTCGCCGTGTTGCGTGGCGTAGATGCAACCGAGCTCGTCGACGCCGGCGCTCGGCATGTTGTGCTCCTTGCCCCACGCCTCGAGCTTCGCCTTCAACGCGCGCCCGGCGCGATCGACGACGCCACCGACGACCATGCACGTGCGGCTCGCCACCGTGGGCCCCGAATCGGGGACCTGCGCGGTCGACGGATCGACGACCAGCACGCGCGATGAATCGACGCCGAGCGCCGCCGCTGCGATCTGCGTGAACATCGTGATCGCGCCCTGCCCGATATCGGTGGAGCTCGATCGCACCTCGAAGCCGTTCTGCGTCGCGACGACGGCGGCTCTGCCGGCGAGACGTTGCTCTCCCGAGCCGGTGAAGCCCGCGCCGTGGAAGTAGAACGCGTAGCCGCGGCCGCGCTTGAGCTGCGCGCCGGAATCGTTCGAGCCGTCGCGCTCGGGCGCGGGCCCGGCGACACCTGCCACCGCGTCGAGCACCTCGTCGCTACCGACCGAAACGCCGAGCACCTGGCCGGTCGCGGTGGTGTCGCCGCTGCGCAGTGCGAGCCGGCGGCGCATCGCAAACGGATCTTCGCCGCGCGCGCGCGCGAGCTTGTCGATCTGGCGCTCGTACGGAAACGTGGTCTGCGGCGCACCGAAACCGCGGAACGCGCCGTGCGGAGGATAGTTCGTGGCGACGACGCGGCCGCGAATGCGGACGACCGGGCAGCGATACGGCCCGGCCGCGTGCAGCACGCCGCGCGACAGCACGACGGGCGACAGCGTCAGGTACGCGCCGCCATCCATGACGACATCGACGTCGATCGCGAGCAGCTCGCCGTTCGCATCGCACGCGAGCCGGTGATGCGTGCGTGCCGGATGGCGCTTGGTGGTCGCGGCGATGTCCTCGTCGCGGTCGTAGAGGATCTTCACCGGCTTGCCAGCCTTCTTCGCGACCGTGGCAACATGCGCGGCGAGCATCGACGGATACTCCTCCTTGCCGCCGAACCCGCCGCCGGTGACCGACTGCGAGATGGTCACGCCATCGGCATCGCAGCCGAGGAAGTGCTTCATCGCCTTGTGCACGTAATACGGGCACTGCATCGAGCCGACGATGTGACACTTGCCGTCTCTCTCGTCCCACTGGGCGAGCATCGCCTGCGGCTCGATGTACATCTGCTCCTGCGGCGACGTCGAGTACGTGCCGTCGATCACCTTCGCAGCATTCGCGAAGCACGCTTCGAGCTCGGCGTCGGTGACGTGGCCCTTGCGGAGCAAGAACTCCTTGAAGATGTTGGTGTCGCCGTACAGCTTCACCGCCGCGGCGAGCGATTCATCGATCGTGAACACCGGCGGCAGCGCACGAATCTTCGGGGTGATCGACCTGGCCGCGGCGAACGCCAGCGCGCGCGTCGGCGCGGCGACGATGGCGAGCGCCTCGTCCACGTGCATGACCGTTCCACCGATCGGAACCATCGCGATCTGATCGTCCTCGATCAACCGGATCGAGTTCGCGCCCGGAATGTCTTCTGCCGTTGCAACGACGACCTGCGACCAGTCGAACGCGGGATCGCGATCGAGCGCTTCGAGCACGCCGTGCGCGATGTTCGAGCGCACCGTCACGCCGTGCCAGACGCCCGGCACGTCGAGGTCGTCGAGGTAGCGCGCCTTGCCGGTGACCTTCGCGACACCGTCGACACGCGGTAGCGAGGAGCCGACCGGGCCAACCAGCGAGGAAGGACGTTCCATCGGGGGATCTAACCCCAACTACGAGCGAGCTAACAATGATGTCGCGGAGTAAACGTCAGCGAGGCGCGCGCTTGGGCCGATCCGCGAACGGCGACAGCACCTGGCGACGCGTCAGCGGGGCGCGCTTGGCCTGGCCGAACAGTACCTGCTGGAACACCACCTGCCCCGACGCCCCGACGACCAGCCCACCGAGCGTCAAGCTGCTGTTCGGATCGTCGACGACGAACACGGTTT
>JACCYD010000156.1 GCA_013696695.1 Deltaproteobacteria bacterium
GGATCAAAAGAGAGACCGTTTATTTCACCGAACCGAGAGTCATTCGGATCAGAGTTTTTCGTGACTCAACCGGCCCAGTTGCTTCACGATGCCGCCGATCGAATCGAGGACGCGTGCCGGCGAACCGCGAAACCGGAAGTCGACGACCTCCGAGAGCTCGGTGTGCTCGACTCCGATCTCGACCGTCGGGATGCCCTCCTGCTTCGCGATCAACAGCGGCCGCGCCAGATACGAATACATCTTGCCCACCCCGACCGCGAAGACCATGTCGAAGCCCTCGTCGAGCTCGGCCTGGAGCCGGGTGAACGGATCGACCGGCAGCGGCTCGCCGAACAGCGGCATGTCCGGCCTCAGCACGCTGTTGCACACCGCGCAGCGCGGCGGAATCGCGAGCCCTGCGAAGCTCTCGTGGCGAGAGCTCAGCTCGCAACGCTTGCACAGCAGATCGTGCAGCGCGCCGTGCATCTCGATCACGCTGCGCGAGCCCGCGCGCTGGTGAAGGCGATCGACGTTGATCGTCATGATCGCGCTGCGCGGTAACAACTGCTCGAGCTCGACCAGCACCTCGTGGCCGCGGTTCGGCTTGACCCCACGCACGCAGGTGTCGATCTCCAGCAGGTAGCGCCACGTCGTCTCCGGCTTGGCCGTCAGCATGTCGACCGACAGCGCGCGCTCGAACACCTTGCCGTCCTCGGGCTTGCGGCGGTGAAGGCCGGGAACGCCGCGGAAGTGCGGCAACCCGGAATCGGCGCTGAGCGCGGGACCGGTGATGAACAGCGCGCTGCGAGCTTGCCCGAGGAGGGCGCCGACGGCGTCGACGAGATCGCGGCGGAGGCCGGTTACTCCAGTCTTCATCCGCTTAGTGCCCGCCGCCGCCTTTCGTGGCCCGGGCATTCCAGATCTTGAGTGACAGCGCGAACCCGACCAGCGCGACGGGAATCATCGCAGCCGGCCAGATCATCCAGTTCGACACGTTGCTGGCCTCCGGGTTCGTCATCGGACAGCCGTCGGGCCCCGTGATCTTCGACGCCGGCAGCATCGCTCCATAGAGGAACGACTGCACGGTCGAGCCGACGTAGACGAAGCCATCGATGATGCCTACGGCCATGCCGGTGTTCTTCTTGCCCGCGAAGTCTGCAGACGCGGTGGCCGTGAGCATGCCGTGGACGCCGATGATCGCCATCGACATCGCCACCACCACCCAGCCGATCGCGCCGGGATGTACGGACAGCAGTGGCACGATCGCGATCGCGCCGACCAACATGATCCCGTACAGCACGGCGGAGATCGGACTACGCCTCGACTGGAACAGATGATCGCTGATCGCACCCGCGAAGATGCCGCCGGTGATGCCCGCGATGCACGACACCATCCCCCAGTTCTGGAACACGAAGCTGTCGAACCAGCCCTTGGTCTCGTCGTTGAGGCCGAGTGCTTTTCCGAAGTCGACGCCCCATTGCAGGATCGCCTGCCGCAAGAAGCCGGAGCACAGCTCGATGAACGAGATCACCAGGATCACCGGGTGGGTGAGCAGCTTGACGAACACCTGGACGACGGTCAGCGGCTTCTCGTCCGCCTTTTGCCCATCGCCGAGATCGAAGTTCGGATGGCCGGCGTCCGACGGCTGGTTGCGAACGAAGATGTACGACAGCACGAAGAAGATCCACAGGATCCCGGCCGGGATCCAGAACAGCCACTGCGCGGTGTCGCCCTTCTCGGTGACCGTCAACTCGACGATCCGCTTGCCGACGTCGTACGCGAAGTAGAGACCGAGGCTGATCAAGATGCCGAAGATGCCGCCGAACGTGCCGCGCTCGCGGAGGTGGAACCACGCGGCGTTGACCTTGACGATCGACACCGCGCCGAAGCTCTGGAAGTACATGTTGATCGCGAACGCCACCGCGAACGCGACCGTCGGCGTCATCCCGAACGTGTTGCCCGAGATCGCCATGTACCCCATCAGCGCGTTCGCGAAGCCCGAGCCCATCGTCGCGATCAGGATCGTCCGGCGACCACCCCAGCGATCTGTGAGCGGACCGTTGAGCAAGAACGACAGGCCGTAGACGGCGGAGCCGACGCCGAACACGGTGCCGTATTGCGCCGCGGTCAGCCCGCCCTCGAACTCGCCCTGGAACATCTTGATGTTGTAGCGACCGAAGTAGAGGAACGAATACGACAGCCCGAGCGGCAGCCAGTTGAGCAGCCGGCGCTTCCGGAACGCGGTGGTGTGACCGAGCTCGACCTTCGGCAGCCGGATGATGACGACCGTGATGACGACGATCAGGATCCCGATCGGAAGCAGATCGTCGGATAGACTGCGCTTGCACGCCTTCACCGACTTGCCGGTGACCGTCTTCTGGCCGCTATCGAACTCGACGATCAGCTCGGCGGTGTCGCCCTTGCCGGTGGCCGCGATGATCGTGCCCTTGCCGTGCTCGGCATGCGTGACGCACGCCTTCGGCTTCCACGATTTCGCGGGCGGCGGGCAATCCGTCCTGGCTTCGGGCGTCGCAGGAGCCGATGACGGAGCCGATGACGGAGCCGGTTGCGATTGCGCCTCGGCATCGCTGGGCATGCTCGAGAACCAGACCGCTGCGCCGATCGCGAGCTCGATGACGAGCACGATCGCTAGCGTCCGACCGCGCTTGCTCGACCGTGCCGACATCTCCGGCGACGTTACTACGTGGTACCGTCGGCGCAGCCTCGTGCGAGCCAACAAATTGTATTTGCATTGGTTGCTCTCGATCACGGCCGCGGCGTGCGGCTCCAAGGAATCCGGCACCCCCGGGACCCCATCCGGGAGCGCCGTGGGCACGGGTTCGGCGCCGGTCGCACTCGCGCCCGGCACCGTCGAGCTGTTTGTCGACGAAGCCAGCGTCGCGAAGATCACCAAGGAGCAGATCGCGAAGTGGCCTCGCCTGGACTCGCTGGTCCCCGATCACGCGCGCCGGCTCGGTACCTGGCAGACGATCTATCTCCGCGGTAAGGCCGAAAAGCCGGCGGAGCTCAACCGTCCGTCGGCGACGTATCCAGACATGGTCGGGGCGCTGTTCCCCGGGGAAGGCGGCGAGCCCGCGTTCGGCATGTTCGATCCCGTCGAGCTCG
>JACCYD010000246.1 GCA_013696695.1 Deltaproteobacteria bacterium
GCGCTGAGCCTACGTGGGCTCGGGGTCGCTACCCTGCTCGACACCTTCGAACAAGATCGTCGACAGATAGCGCTCACCGGTATCGGGGAGCATCGCGAGGATCACGCTCCCCGCAGGCGCCGTCTTCGCGATCTCGAGCGCCGCGTGGAACGTCGCGCCCGAGGAGATGCCGCAGAAGATGCCCTCCTTGTGGGCGAGCGCGCGAGCCGCCGCGACGGCATCGACATCGGTGATCGCGAGGCGGTGCTGCGCGATCTTGCGATCGAGGACCGCCGGGATGAAGTCCGGTGTCCAGCCCTGGATCTTGTGCGACGCCCACTCCTTGCCGCCGAGGAGCTGGGCGCCCTCCGGCTCCGCGACCACGACCTGGAGCTCCGGCCGGGCCGCGCGCAGGATCTGGCCCGCACCGGTCAGCGTGCCGCCGGTTCCGTACCCGGTGACGAAGTAGTCGAGGCGCTTGCCGGCGAAGTCCTGCAGGATCTCCGGACCGGTGGTCTGGCGGTGGTACGCCGGGTTCGCTTCGTTCTCGAACTGGCGCGCGAGGAACCAGCCGTGCTTCTCGGCCAGCTCGGCGGCCTTCTTGACCATGCCGGTGCCGCGCGCGGCGGCGGGTGTCAGGAGCACCTTCGCGCCGAACGCACGCATGATCTGGCGACGCTCGACCGAGAACGACTCCGCCATCACGGCGACGAACGGATACCCGCGCGCCGCGCACACCATCGCGAGCGCGATGCCAGTGTTGCCAGAGGTCGCCTCGACGACGGTCTGCCCCGGCTTCAGCGTGCCGCGTCGCTCGGCATCCTCGATGATCGCGATCGCGAGGCGATCCTTCACCGACGCACCGGGGTTGAATGACTCGACCTTGACGTACATCGTCACGTTCGACGGCGCGAGCCGGTTGATCTTGACGATCGGCGTGCGACCGATCGTTTGCGCGATGTTGTCGTAGATCATGCGGCGGACGATACGCCACGGAAGGCGCGGTAGCATCGGTCGATGGCTGCGATCACGGCGGTCCGGTGCACGGTGCGCACCGAGAGGAAGTTCTGACGACGACGACTCCCCAGGCGCTTCGCGCAGCGCTCGCTGCGGGCGACCTCACCGACGCCGCGTTCGATGCGATCTATCCCGACGAGCTCCGCGCACGCTCCGAGCTGCACTGGACCGCGATCCCGATCGCGGTTCGCGCGGCGGCACTCCTCGGGGCGAAGCCCGGCGAGCAGATCCTCGACGTCGGTTGCGGTGCCGGCAAGCTGTGTCTGATCGCGCGGCTACTGTCACCCGACGGCGTCGCCTGGTGGGGTGTCGATCACGAGGCCTCGCTGATCGACGTCGCGAATCATGCCGCGTGGGAGCTCGGCGTTCGCGACGACGTTCGCTTCGTCCACGCGGAAGCCTGGGACATCGACTGGTCGCGGTTCGACGCGTTCTACTTCTTCAACCCGTTTCCCGCCCTGCCCGAAACGCCTGGCAACGCGTTCCAGAAGTACGGCGCGTTCGTTCAGGAGTGCGCGCGCGCCGAGGAGCGGCTCGCGACGCTACGTTCCGGCACGCGCATCGTCACCTATCACGGGTTCGGCGGTGACATGCCCGACTGCTTCGAGCTCGTCGGTCGCGAGGCCGCCGGCACCGACGAATTGCAGCTATGGCTTCGGCGGTGAGACTGCCGAGCCCGGATCTGCCTCGGGACACACCGGGCCAAGCTGATCGAGCGCCTCGAAGGAATCAGGATGCGGCAACAGCCACACCAGATGCCGACCGACGGTGGCCGTGCCGGCACCGAGCGTGTACGTCGTGTATTCGCCCGGGCCTTCCGCGATCAGCACCTTTGCGCCGGTCTTGTCGGCGAGGACGGCCGTGAGCGCGAGCGGATGATCCTGGCCTTCGGTCACTTTCATCGGCGCGCCGGTGGGCCCGACGACGAAGAACCCACTGAACCGCTGGCCCTTCCATTCGCACTCGTCGCTGACGGTCAACCAGTTGACGGCGCCGGCCCACGCGACCGGCTGCCCACCGACATCGACCTGCGCGATCGACCACAGCTTCTCGCAGCCGGGCGCCGCGCACTCGTGGTTCGGGATCACCGGCGCGAGACTCGCAGGGATCGGGGTCTCTTTCGCGGGCTTCTGCCACTTCCCCTGCTTATCGATCTCGCCGAGACGAGATGCCACCGCCCGCGGACCGATCACCTGGCACTCGCTCGGCGGATCTGCGGACACCGCCGCGATCGCGGAGGCGTTCGACGGATCAGGTGGCGGCTGGCAGCCGGTGAGCTCGATGCCGTAGGTCAGGTTTGGCGTCGGCGCATCGATCGCGGCCGCGTAGTAGTTGCCGATCGTGGCGCGGCACGGCGCGACACCGGGCGCGAGGATCCACACGCTCTGCGGCGGCGCCGGAACGCCGGCCGCCGTGGCCGCCGCGTGATCGAGCGTCGCGTATTCGGCGACTCCCTTCACCGACTCGACGACCTTGTCGTGCAGCGGCAGCACCCAGCCGGTATGGCCCTTGCCGCCATCCTCCGGCGTCAGGTACGAGGCGACGTAGACGTTGTTCGCGTCCGGGCAGCCGACACCGACGGGTGCGGGACCGCCACCCGGGCCCCGCTTCGGGGGACAAGCCGCGAGCGTCAACAGACCCAACGTGACTGCGAGGCGCATGGCGCGGACAGTATCGAACGTCGGCGGATCGATCAGCCGTCGGCGACGCCCAAATACCGCGTCACCAGCGCACAGGCTTCGTCGACGAGACGGGGATCACGCAGCCATTCTGGCGCGACCAGCACGGCGCGATGAACGATCGCTTCGATCGACGTGCACAACAGAAACGCTGACAGCTCGGGATCGCGAATCGCGAGCTCGTGCTGCCGCACCTTCAACAGCTCGGTGACGGCGCGATGGCCGAGCACGTCGAGCTCGCGGATCCGCGCCAGCCTGCCGACGCGCGGCACCTGCTCGGTGAGCACGCGGTGAAGCTCGGGCTCGACCGCGTGGGCCTTGATCGTCATCTCGATCACGACGCGCACCGCCTGCGCCATCGGCAAGAGCGAGACGCGCGCGAGCTCGCCCATCAGCATCGCGGACATCTCCTCGACGTGCTGCTCGAGGAGCGCGGCGACCAGTGCTTCCTTGTTCGGGTAGTACTGGTAGAGCGAGCGGATCGACACGCCGGCCGCCGAAGCAACTTCGTTCGTGGTGAAGCCATCGAAGCCGCGCTTCACGAGAACACGAGCACTCGCCGCGAGGATGGTGTCGACGGTGGCCTTGGCGCGGTCCTGACGTGGGCGTTTCCTTGGCGTGGTCTTGACTTGGCGGTTCATGGTCGGCCGGCCGGAACTATCGCATAACGCGAGTTGGCAATGTGAGTAATCACTCGCATTCTGGTCCCATGGCCAGCATCGCGAACGCGCTCGTATCGCCTCCCCCGCCCGTGATGTCGGTCCCCGCGCTCGCGGGGCTGCCGGTGCTCGGCAACCTGCTGGACTTCCGGCGGGATCGGCTGGCCCTCCAGGACCGCGCCGTCAAGCTCGCGCCGCTGACGCGGGTGTCGTTGATCCACATCCCGCTCTACGTCAGCGCGGATGCCGACCTCGCGCATCGCGTGCTGGTGGAGGATGCCGCCTCGTATCAGAAGTCGGCAGGGCTGTTGTATCTGATGCCGCTCCTCGGCGAAGGCCTGCTGACCTCGGAGGGCGCCACGCACAAGCGCCATCGAAAGCTGCTCGCGCCGGCGTTCGCGCCGAAGCGCCTCGCAGCGTACGGCGACACCATGGTGGCCGAGACGACCGAGCAGATGTCGCGCTGGAAGGCCGGCACCGAGATCGATCTCTCGCGGGAAATGATGGAGCTCACGCTCGCGATCGCCGGCAAGACGATGTTCAACGCCGACGTTCGCAGCGATGCCGCGGCCGTCGCGGGAGGCCTCGAGCTCGCGATGCAGGCGATGGTCGCAAACCTCACGTCGC
>JACCYD010000328.1 GCA_013696695.1 Deltaproteobacteria bacterium
CGCGGGGAACTCCCCGATCGTCGGGAGGTTCGCGACCGGATCGGTGGTCACCTGTGGAAGCGTCCGCTTGCCGTTGCCGTTGCCATTACCGTTCGTCTTGTCGTCGTTCATGTGTTCCTCCCTACGGCAGCATTACCTGCATCAGGTTTGGGGTCGTGCCTTCGCACCTCTCAGCCCTGCAGCACGCAGAGCTCCCCCGTATGAGATTGATTCGCGGACCCTACCCGGAAGGGGGCGGGGACGCCAGCCAAACCGCGGGAACAGGGCTCACTCGCGGAGCGAGGTCTCGGAGAAGTCGAGGTCGAGCTCGAGTGGCACGTAGCGCGACCGCCGGTCGTGGAAGCCCTCGACGGCGGGATGCACGATGACGCCGAACGTGATGCGGTTCGGATCGAATCGCGCGATCGGAATGACCGGCAGCTCGTCGAGCATCTGCTTCTCGATCGCGGCATACGCCGCCGCGCGGGTGGAGCGATCGGGGTGGCCCACGGTTCTGATCTTCTCCGCGAGATCCTCGGACGCGCGATCGCCGACGAGGGCTCCGAGCCCGACGACTTCATCACCGTGAACCTCGAGCCACTGACTGACGAACAGCGCATCGAACGTTGCGCCCTTGCGCTCCTCCACCATCCGGTTGGCTGTCACCTGATGAAGCTCGACCTCGAGCCCGAGCTCGCGCAGTGACTTCGCGACCATGTTCGCTGCGGCCGGGTCGTGCGACCAGCCCAACACGAGCTTCGATAGCTTGCCGTTCGCCTTCATGGCTGCGATCAACCTTCGCGCTTCGTCGCGCGCGCTCTTCGCATCGGCCCCGAGCTCGGGCAGCGCGGCGGAGAATCCTGCGATGTTCGGTTGCAGGATCCGCCCCGTCGGGATCGCCGGCGATCGCGAGGTCTTGTCTTCGACGGCAACGACCGCGGCGCGATCGATCGCGAGCGCGATCGCACGCCGGACGTCTTTAGATCCGAGCGGGCCGAGCTTCTTCGTGGGTTCGAGATGCCACAGGCCCATCCGGTTCCGACCCGTACGGGTCGCGAGCTCGAGCCCGCTCGCGGTGTCGATCAGCGCCGGCGGTTGCTTGGTGAAGTCGACGTACTTCGGCACTTCGGCGTCGGTGAGCATCAGGATGTGGACGGCGTCGGGCTCGGATGCCTTGCGGTGCATCGCCGCGAGCGTCTCGTCACTCGCGCGCACCAGCTCGATCGAGTCGACGGCCGGCAAGCGCTCGCCGCTCGCGGTCTTGCGCCAGTAGCTCGGAGCGCGGACGAGGACGCGTTTGTGCTGCGTGTCCTTGCCGATCTGAAACGGTCCGGTACCGATCGGATGTGCGAGGGACGGGAAATCGGACTCGCAGTCCCTGATGTTCGCGCGAACCAACCGCACGTTCGACAGCGCTTGCTTGTACTCGGCCGCCGGCGCGAGGAGCGAGAGCCACACCTCGGACCCCTTGATCTCGACCTTGCCGACCGCGAGCTCGAGGAAGCCGTACCTTGCGGCCAGGTTGATCGAGAACGCGACGTCCTCCGCCGTCGCCGGTGCGGCCTTCGCACACGGGCCCTCGTGGAACGTCACGCCGTCGCGCAGCCGCAACACCAGCGTCGTGCTCTGTGCACTTGCTTCGATCGGGAGCAACACCGACTCGCGGTCCTCGCCGTTGGGCCCCAGGCTGACCAACCTCTCCACCACCATGCGCAGCGCGGTCTGCGTGCGCGACGCGGTGTCCGAGTACAGCGCGGTCTTGGTCTCGTCGTTGCGCCGCATCGCCACACGCAACACGCCACCGCGATGCGATGCCGGGCTCGCGACGACACCGGCATCGGGCTGCGGCGCGCTCGATCGCGACCGCGACATCGCGAACGCGGCGACGCCGATCGCGACGGCGAGCCCGCCCAGCGCGAGCCACATCCAGCGTCGCGAGCTGCTGTGCGTCACCAGCGCGGGTTTCGCTGCCGGCGATGGCACAGGCGCGCGATGCGTGTCGTCGATCTGCGTCGGCGCGGTCGCTGGCCGCGCGAGCATCGGCGCCGACGGGCGACCCGCGACGCGATCCATGCGATCGACGAGCTGCTTCGCCGCATCCGGATCACTCGCGAATGGCACCAGATCGCGCGCCAGCTCCGGCACGCGCTGATACCGATCCACCGGCTCTTTCTCGAGGCAGTGCCGGACCACCTTCTCCAGCGCGGGCTTGCCGATCGCGAGCGGCACCGGATCGTCGGCCATCACCGCCGAGCACATCTCCGCCATGGTGTCGCCGGCGAATGGCCGCGTGCCCGAGAGCAGCTCGTGGAGCACGACGCCGAGCGACCAGATGTCGCTGCGCGCGTCGGCCTCCTTCGCGCTGCGCCACTGCTCCGGTGCCATGTACGCCGGCGTCCCGAGCACGGCGCGCGTGCTGGTCAGCGCGACATCGGCATTCACCTTCGAGATCCCGAAGTCGAGCAGCTTGACCAGTCGTCGCCCGTCGGAGGTCATCGTCACGAACAGGTTCGCAGGCTTGATGTCGCGATGAACGACCTGACGCGCGTGCGCTTCGGCCAGCCCTACGCACGCTTGCAGCACGAGATCGATCGCTTCCGCCGACTCGAGCTTGCCGCGCTCGGTGAGCAGTGCCCCGAGGTCAGTGCCCTCGAGGAACTCCATCACCATGTACGGCACACCCGATGGCAGCTCGCCGACGTCGACGACGCGTGCGATGTGCTCGTTCTTGACCTGCGCCGCGGCGCGCGCTTCGCGCAGGAACCGCGCACGCGAATCGGCATCGACCTCGGTGCCGTGCAGGATCTTGATCGCGAACCGGTCCTGGAGGTCGACGTGCGTCGCGAGCACGACGATGCCCATGCCGCCCTTACCGAGCACGCGCTCGATCCGATACTTGTCGACCAGGATGGTTCCTGGTGCGAGCTCGAGCGCGGACATCCGCCGAGCTTACATCGTCATTCCCCGGTCATGCCGCGCCGCACCTGCTCGACCAGCGCGAGCAACTGCGGAAGCAACACCGGCTTGGCGATCACCGATGCGCCCTCGAGCTGCTTCGGTCGCGACGAGTAGACGTCGACCAGCATGATCACGGGAATTGCCGACAGCCGCGTGTTCGCTCGGATCGCGTCGAGGAGCTGCGAGCCACTCAAGCACGGCATCTCCTCGTTGCACACGACGATGTCGCAGGTGTGGCTAGAAAGAATGCGCCAGGCATCCGCGCCATCGCCTGCTTTGAGCACGCGATGACCCGCTGCGAGCAACGCCGACGACAGCGCCTCGAGGTTGGCGAAATCACCGTCCGCCACCAGGACGTTCAGCACGGCGTCTGACTTACATGGCGCCGACACCGTTCTCAAGACGGATCCTCGACGGAGATCTGAGTGTGGCAGGCCAGCACACGCTCGAGATTTGATAGTCTGTTGGTCGTGGCAGAGGCGCACGCTTTCGGCCGCTACAAGGTCACCGGCACTCTCGGCGCCGGCGGCATGGGCGAGGTCTACGCTGCGGTCGACGAAGTGCTCGGCCGCGAGGTCGCGGTCAAGACGCTGCGCGGCAAGCACACCGGTCTCGCCGCACGTCTGCTCGATGACCGATTCCGCCAGGAGGCGCGCGCGATCGCCGCGCTGGCGCATCCCGGAATCGTGCAGGTGTTCGACATCGATCTCACCGCCGAGCCGCCGTACATCGTGATGGAGCGCGTCGCCGGGCCTTCGCTCAAGGAGCGCCTCGCCAGTGGCCCGCTCGAGATCCACGAGCTGCGCGCACTCGGCATCCAGATCGCGCGCGCGCTGGTCGCCGCCCATGCCGCGGGCATCGTGCATCGCGACGTCAAGCCGGCGAACATCCTCGCGGCCACCGGCGGCGCCTGGAAGCTCGCCGATTTCGGCGTCGCGCACGTGCCCGATTCTGCGATCACGATGACCGGCCAGTTCGTCGGATCGCCGGCCTATGCCCCACCCGAAGCCCTGATCCGCGGCCAGACCGGACCCGCCGGCGACATCTACGGGCTCGGCGCGACGATGTATGAAGCCGCCGCTGGTCGCTGGCCGCGTGCGGACGCCACGAGCGGCGCGTTACTCGGTCCGGTGCCACCGCTGCGCCAGCTCGCACCGCACATCCCGCTCGAGGTCGCCGATGCGATCGACCGCGCGGTCTCGGTCGAGCCCGAAGCGCGCCCATCCGCCTCCGACCTCGCCGATGCGCTCGCCGGCGCGAGCTCGCAGCCAGGTGCGGTCGTCATGCCCGCCGCGTCGGTGCCCGGCATGACCGTGCTCGGCTTGCCGTCGGGGCCGCTGTCCGTGGCGGCGCGGCGCCGCGTGCCGTGGAAGCCGATCGCGATCGCCATCGGGGTCGTGCTGTTGATCGGCACGGTCGCCGCGATCAGCTCGCGCTCGCCGAACAGCGCCCCCGTCAGCTCGCCCGCGCCTGGCGACAAGCCGGTGGACACACCCGCCGACAAGCCGCCAGAGGAGCCACAACCTCCCGGTGAGCTCCGCGTGATCACTCCCGAGATCGCCACGAAGGATCGCCGCGCCGGCAAGGACTGGAACAAGCTCGTCGACAAGCTGCACGACGGCAAGCTCGGTGAGGCGACCAAGAAGCTCTCGGAGTTCGAGCGCAAGTGGGGCGAATCCGAGGAGAGCAAGAGCCTGCGCGCGCAACTCGGCGCCATGCCGGCATCACACGACGACGACGACTGAGCGAGTAAAGGCGCAATGTGAAGACCTCGCATACATGCCCGAAATGCAGGCATCGAAAGATCTGGGTCGTGCCGAGCGTCGAGCTCGTGCGCGAGATCAAGCGGGTGTTCGATCCCGGGACGCTCGCGCGACTGCGCATCGGCGGATCCCGCGAAGTCACCGCGCGGGATCCGGTGCACGGCTTCGAGGCCTACGTGTGTGCCCAATGCGGGTTCACCGAGCACTACGCGATCGAGATCAAAGACATCGAGCGTGTCGGCACGTTGATCGACGGCGACGACGGTCCCTATCGCACGTCGGGCTGAGTAGACTGGCGCTATGGAGCCGGGGACCCGCGTCGGTGCGTATCGCGTGATCGGTCAGATCGGACGCGGCGGCATGGGCGGCGTGTTCGAGGTCGAAGCCGCGGACGGCCGGCGGTTCGCACTGAAGTCGCCGATGCAGGACACGCCCGGGAAAGATGTCGCGCGGCGCTTCGCTCGCGAGGCCAACGCGCTGCGCATGCTCGATCACCCGAACCTGGTCGCGGCGTCCGACGTGTTCGTCGATGCAGGTCATCTGTTCCTCGTCATGGAGAAAGTCGAGGGGCGCACGCTGACCAAGCGGATGGTCGACGAGGACGATCCGATCACCCCGCGTATTGCACTCGTGCTCGCACGTCAGATGCTGGAGGGTATCGATCACGCGCACACGCATGGCCTCGTGCATCGAGATCTCAAGCCCGACAACGTGCTGCTGGTGCCGATGGGCGGCTGGGAGCGCGTCAAGTTGATCGACTTCGGCATCGTCAAGCTGATGGGCGATGCGGCCGCGGCGTTCGGCGCCGGAGCGTTGACGAGTACCGGCCTGGTGGTCGGCACGCCGGCGTACATGGCTCCCGAGCAGGCGCTCGGTCGGCTGGTCGACGCGCGCACGGATCTCTACGCGGTCGGCATCATGCTGTACGAGATGCTCGCTGGGCGGGTGCCGTTCCGCGATCCCGATCCAGTCGTGATGATGCGCCAGCAGGTGAAGGCGGAGCTGCCGAGCCTGCGCAAGGTGACCGGCGAGCCGGTGTGGTGCACGCCGGAGCTGGTCGCGCTCGTCGAGGGAACGTTGGCCAAAAATCCCGATCACCGGTTCGCGAACGCGCGGGCGATGATCGGCGCGCTCGACATGGCGTTCGCATCGCTCGATTGAGTCGATGACCCGTGCGTTAGAACGTGCCGCGGCGGAGCCGGTGCTCGAGCCAGAACGCGCCGAGCGGGACGAGCGCGGCGATCATCGCGGTCGTGATCTGCTTGCGCGACCAGCCGCACGCACGGGCCGTGAACACGAGCGCGAGCACGAACACCACGAACAGGCCGCCGTGAACCGCGCCGGCGATGCGCACCGCGCCGGGGTTGCCGGCGAGGTACTTGAGCGGCATCGCGATGCCCATCAGCACGACGTAGGACAGTCCCTCGAGCAGGCTGACGACGCGGAAGCGACCGACAGGCGTCACGCGCTCAGAACCAGGTGCTCGCGCCGAGCATGAACAGCACGTAACCCGACTCGAACACCCCCCGGTTCACCGGCGCCTCGAGCTGCTGCTGGGGCACGAGGAGCGGGTTGATCGGATCGGGCCCCCGGCGGTCTTCGATAGGTCGCTCGACGCCGTCGCGGTTGCATCCGAGCTCGTTCGGGTTCGACGAGATGGGATTGCAGTCGCCGGGGTTCTCGTTCCTGCCCGAATGCACGAGACCGAACCCGGCATCGATCTGGAAGCGGCCGGTGCGGAAGCCGCCGCCGAGCGCAACGGTCGTGCGCGCGGTGCCGTCGATGTCGGCGCGTAACCAGCCCGGCGTCGCGGCGGCGGTGTCGTGGGCGATGCCGCCGCGCGCGACGATCGTGGTCGTGCCGACCGGGAACTTCCAGCTCCCGCCGAGCCGTACGCTCACCACGTCGCGGAACCCGTGCCGCACCTGGTTCTCCTTGATCGAGAGCCCACCGCCACCAGCCGTCACGAGCTCCGAATCGATCTTGACGCTGAAGTTAGTCGTCGCGTCGTTGCCCCAGTTCTCCCAGGCCACGTTCAGCTCGACATCGCCGCGCTCGGTGCCGCCCGCGCCGAGGAACTTGTAGCGGCCGCCGAGCAC
>JACCYD010000335.1 GCA_013696695.1 Deltaproteobacteria bacterium
TCGACGTCGCTGGCACGACGTCGAAGGACACGATCACGGCCTCGATCGGCGCGCCGTGCACCGACAACTCGATGTGCCCGACGGGCAACGTCTGCGCGGGCGGCCGCTGCATCCTCGGCGACGGCTCGGTGGGTGGCCTCGGCACCGAATGCGTCGGCAACAACGATTGCTCGTCGGGAATCTGCGCGGGCGACGGCGCCGGCACGCAGCTCTGCGTCGTCAGCTGCGCGACCGCCACCGAGTGCCCGAGCGGCTTCGACTGCCTCAGCACCGTGTGCTGGCCGGCGGCCGAAGAAGGGATCTGCAGCGTCGGCTCGACCGGTCGCCGCAACACCGCGCCAACCTTCCTTCTCCTCGCGCTCGCGGCGCTGTTTATCACGCGACGCCGCCGCTCCAAGTAATCGAGCGTTAGGTTCATGGCGGTTACGCCGCCATGCCAGCGAGGGCCACGCCGAGGTGGGGACTCCTAGTCCCACTGGCTACTGGATTAGCCATCATTTTTCACTAGTTGCGCATCGCCGGCCCGGTTAAAACTAGACGTCATGAGGCGAGCGCTCCCTGCGTTGGTGCTGATGACGATTGCTTCGGTAAACGAGGTTCACGCGGAGGGAGTGACGTTCCTCGACGAAGGCACCGGCGCTGGCGTGTCGATCGACGAGTCGACGCAGGCGACGCCGCTGCTGTCGAGCAACAAGCTCGTCCGGATCTGGGAGGACATCGATCCCGGCGTCACCTACGCGGTCAACTCCAACGTCCTCTACATGCACCGGTGCACCGGCTCGTCGTGCACCGTGCGCCGCGCAGCCACCACGAACTCGAGCGCGGTGCCCGATCAATCGACCATCGTGTGCCGCAACGGCTCGCAGTGCGCGGCCGCCGGCCAGGGCACGCTGAGCGCGTTCTCGCGCGGCGACTCGGTGTGGAACAACACGATGGCGTGCGTGCGCGAGGTGTTCGCGCCGTTCGGCATCACCGTCACCGACTCCGATCCGGGCTCCGCAGCGCACTACGAGATCATGGTCGGAGGCACGCCCGGCCAGCTCGGCTTCGACTCGAATACCGGCGGCGTCTCGCCCGCGACGTGCGGCGAGATTCCGAGCTCGCTGGTGTTCGTGTTCGACGTCTGGGGCACCAACGTCAACGACATCTGCTCGACCGCGGCGCAGGAGATCGCTCACTCGTGGGCGCTCGATCACGTCACCGAGCCGAGCGATCCGATGACGTACTTCCCGTTCGCCAGCCGCCGCCGCTTCGTCAACTCGGCGATCACGTGCGGTAGCGACTGCGTCAACGGTCAGGGCCCATTCGGCGAGACCTGCAGCGGCACCAATAACCAGGTTCGCGCGTGTGCATGCGGCGGCACCACGCAGAACTCGGTGCAGATGATCAAGAATCTGTTCGGCGACGGCACCCCGACGCCGCCGTCGGTCGCGATCTCGATCCCGACCGCCGGCCAGACGGTGAACCAAGGCTTCCAGACCTTCGTCGATGCCACCGATGACATGGGCATCGGCAAGATCGAGCTGTACATCGACAATGTCCTGATCAAATCGGCGGCGCAGAAGCCGTACAACCTGCTCGCGCCGACCGATCTCGCGGAAGGCCCACACGAGGTCAAGGTCATCGCGTACGACGTGATCGGCGCGCCCGATACCGCCACGGTGAATGTCGTGATCGCGTCGAGCTGCGTGAAGCCGGCGGACTGCCCGAGCGCGACGGACACCTGCATCGGCGGGCGCTGCGTCCCCGGTCCCGGCGTCCAGGGCGGGCTCGGGATGGAGTGCAGCGATTCTTCGCAGTGCGCCTCCGGCCAGTGCGCGATGACCACGGACGGCGCGTATTGCGTCGAGGACTGCGTCCTCGACAGCGATCAGTGCCCGAGCGGCTTCGGCTGCCTCGATACCGGCGGCGGCACAGGCAACGGCGTGTGTTTCCCGGGCTACGAGCCCGGCGGCTGCGATGCCGGTGGGGGCGGAGCGCCGATCACGGCAGGGCTTGGATTTGCGGCGTTGCTCTTCGCGCGCCGTCGTCGTAGGAGCTAGGGCCAGAGGAGATCGAGATGCGGCTGCTTCACTTCGCTTCCTTATTCATCGCGGTCGGTACTGCCAGCGCAGCCCCGAAGCCGATGGTCAAGTACCTGCCCTCGGCCAAGCCGCGCATTCAAGGTGCGCCGATCGCCGCGGCGTCCTCGAGAATCTTGTTCGTGCACCGCTGCCCCGAGATCCTCGGGTGCCCGGTCAAGACGGGAAGCGTCGATGACTCGCGCACGGATACCTCCTCGATCATCACGCAGAGCTCCACGATCGGGCCGTTCACGCGTGGCAACGAGACGTGGAACGCCGTGATGGCCTGCGCGCGCGAGACCTACGCGCCGTTCAACATCGAGGTCACCGACGTCGATCCCGGCAACGTCCCGCACTTCGAGGTGCTGGTCGGCGGCGACAACACCGACTTCGGTGCGGGAGGCGAAGGCGCAGGTGGGCTCGCCCCTGCGACGTGCAGCGAGATTCCGAACGCGATCAGCTACGTGTTCGACGTCTGGGGCAACAACGCCGATGTCATCTGTTCGGTCATCGGCCAGGAGAGCGCGCATGCGTTCGGCCTCGAGCACGAGATGCTCCCCGAGGATCCGATGACGTACCTGTCGGGTCCGGACAAGAAGCGGTTCCGCGCCGAGGACGCACAGTGCGGAGAGTTCGAGGCGCGCTCGTGCCGCTGCGGCGGGCAGACGCAGAACTCCTACCAGCACCTGCTCGCGCTGTTCGGCGCCGGCGTGCCGGTCCCGCCGACGGTCGCCATCAAATCACCGGCCGTCGGCAAGACGGTCCAGCCGGGCTTCGTCACGCGCGTCGACGCCACCGACGAAGTCAAGGTGATCAAGGTCGAGCTCCTGATCGATGGTGTGGTCGTCGGCGAGACCACCGCACCGCCGTTCAACCTCAAGGCGCCGCTCGATGTCGCGCAGGGGCCGCACACGATCGAAGCGCGGGCGACGGATATCCAGAACGGCACCGCCACGTCGGCGCCCGTCGATGTCGACCTCGGTCCGCCGTGCACTGCGGCCTCGGGTTGCGAGAGTACCGACGTCTGCGTGATGGGGCTGTGCGTGGCCGGTCCCGATGATCCGGGTGGCCTGGGCACGTCGTGCCAGCTCGGCCGCGAGTGCGACTCCGATAGCTGCGTGATGGACAGCACCGGCGCCGGCTTCTGTGTCGAGGCGTGCGATCTGTCCCCAGGTAGCTGCCCGTCGGGCTTCGACTGCGTCGCCGCCGGCTCGGCGGGGGTGTGCTTCCCCGGTCCCGATGCGGGCTGTTGCGATACCGGCGTGCGCGGTACGAACCCGGCGGGTCCGTTGCTGCTGGCGTTCGGGCTGGGTGCGTTGATGCTGCGTCGTCGTCGGGCGTAGCGAGCCCGAGCCCCTCCGTGCGGCGACGGCATCACGTCAGGACGATCTGGAATCACTGGGTCGGACGTGTTCCAGAGGAACGCCAAGTGGCCAAGCCGCCAAGGCAGACGCCAAGGTCTATCCATCAGAGC
>JACCYD010000493.1 GCA_013696695.1 Deltaproteobacteria bacterium
GGCGGGGCGGTCCGTGCAGCCGGCGAGCGCGGCGGCGAGAAACGCGAACCGCATCGGGAAATTGTCCCGCGAGCCCGGGCCCGGCGCCACTTCGAGGTCGTGAGGCGTGGCTACGAGCGGGGTAGGATGCCGGCATGAGCTTCGACGGCTGGCTCGACGCGCGCGACAGCGCCACGGTGGAACGCGAGTGGGCGACCCTCGGTGGGAGGCGAATCGAGCTCGGGCAGTCGGCACCGCGGTATCTGGCGATCAAGCCCGAAGGCGCGGCGCTCCTGGCGGCGGGGTTCCTCGGCTGTTCGCCGGACCGCTTCGGGTGGTGGGCGACCGACCGCAACCGGGATCCGCCATGGCCACCAGCGACATTTCAGGAAGGGCGCGGAGTCTCGCGGAGCTTTTTCGACCACGAGCTCCAGGTCGACGAGCAGGACGCCCACGAGACATTCACGATCCGCGAGGTGATCGAAGGGACGCGCGGTGTGCAGCACATCACGATCGATTGCTCGTGGGGAGAGATGACCCGCGAGGGTGGAAGCGGGCGCAGCATGACGTTCGTCCGCGTGTTCGATCGCAGCACGCAGCGCGCGGTCTCGATCCCCCTCTACTCGACGGGGGTATGGATGGTCGGCGACGTCGATCTCTCTCCGCTCGACCTGTTCGCGCAGCGCGTCGAGTACAAGCTCGCGTGGAAACGCCATGACACCGATGCGGTGCGCGGCTTCCTCGCCCAGCTCGCTGCGGATCTCGACGCGCACTTCGATGTCAGCCCGAGCTGGCCGGGCGGCGTCATCGAGGATCGAGTGATCGAGAGCGTCGAGTACAACTTCCGGACTCGTAAGCGGGTCCAGCGCTTCGAGTCTGCTCCGTTCGCGATCCAGCTCGACGAGAACCTCGATCCCGACACCAACGAGGGCGGCATGATGTGGGCGACGGTGCAGGGCCTGCCATGGGGGCACGAGCTGAACGTCCGGATCTGCAACACCGACGACCCGGTCTGGGGTGTCGACGGCTGGATCGATTTCACGCTGCCGCGTGCTCAGCTCGAAGCGGCGCTCGCACGCACCGCGGCGATTCCGGGCATTCAAGTCGGGCCATGAGCTTCGGACTCGACGCGCGCGACGGCACGATCAGCGCGGGACGACGAGCGGACCGAGCGAGAACGCGAGCTGCGCGAACGCGTCGACCACGAGCGCGTGATCGATCCGGCCATCGCGCAGCATCGCCTGCACCTCGGCGAGCGGCACGACATCGATCGCGATGACCTCCGACGTGTCGAGGCGCTGCGAGGCGGTGAGCTCGGCATCGAGCGCGAGGAACGAGTGCAACCGGTTGCCCTGGATCGCTGGGTTCGGCAGCACGGTGCCGAGCGGCTTCCAGGTCTTCGCGGTGTAGCCGGTCTCCTCCTCGAGCTCGCGAGCCGCGGCTTCGAGTGGCGACTCTCCGTCGTCGACCATGCCGCCGGGGATCTCGAGACAGATCGAGTCGCTGCCGGCGCGGTACTGCCGCACGAGCACGACGTGATTAGAGGTCGTCAACGCGATCACGTTGACCCAGTCGACGGCCTCGATGATCGAGAACCGCTTCGACTTCCCCGTCGGCGGATGCGTGGCATCGACGAAGTGGGTGGTGAAGATCTTGTAGTCGCTACCAGGATGCCGGGCGCCGCGGCGCCAGCGGAGTTCGTCGTCGGAGCTCACCGGCCGTGTCTACCAGATAGTTTCTGCCGGCGTGTTCTGCCATGCGGATAGATAGGTTCTGCCACGGTGCGGCATGGCGGGAAATGTCGCTGGTCTCGACGGAGATCGTCGAGGAGAGTGGATCCATCGACATGAGCATCTCAGGCCCACACGCAATTCCAGCGACCGGCAGGTCGTCCGAAGAAGTCCTCGCCGAGCTCCGCACCAAGGGCGAGGGCGACACCGACTGGCGCGGTGGCAAGGTGTTCTCGCTCGTCTATCACGCGGGTGAGCAGCACGAGAAATTGCTGCTCGATGCGCACGCGCTGTACGCGAGCGCGAACTTGCTCAACCC